>JBKQQQ010000643.1:0-15413 GCA_052144275.1 Streptosporangiaceae bacterium | reverse complement strand
GGGACGCCGCCGAACTGCGCGCCAACTGGCACGAGTCGAAGCGCTGGGTGCCGTCGTGGACGCCGGACCGCCGCGCGGACGGCTACGCCGGCTGGCGCAAGGCCGTCCAGCGCACCCTGGACTGGGTGGATGTCGGCTAGGGCTGGAACCCCTTCCAGGGGTCATAGTCGACTTCCAGGGGTTCTTGCGGCGGGCGTTCGGCCTCGGGGACGTGCTGCAGGTTGAGCCGGATCCGGTACCAGCTCGAGCTGCGGCCGCGCATCGAGTCGACCAGGACGTCGGCCGGCTCGAGCTTCGGCCACACCGCGGCATGCCGGGCCTTCCAGCGTTCCAGGCCCGCCATCGCTTCGTCCTTGCTGGCCGCGCGCGCGACCTCGATCAGCGGCATGGTGCTCTGCCGCCGGCCGGTCCCCGGAGTCTCCCGCCGGCCAGTCCCGGAGGACCCGTCACTCCGCCGCTTCGACGGCTGGACCCGGGGGGCCTCGCCGGACTGCTTGTCGTAGTGCGGTGGCCACGGCGCGTCGGGCAGGCCCGCCGCCTCGTCCCTGGCCGCCAGTTCGAGCAGCCCGTCCAGCGATCCGGCCGCCTCATCCATCTCGGCCCAGGGGTCGCCGATCCGTGCGAACCGCGCCGGGACGGTTTGGATGGTGAACTCCGCCGGATCGCACGACGGCACCTCCGCCCAGGTCAGCGGCGTGGATACGCGGACGTCGGCGACTGGGCGGATCGAGTAGGCGGAGGCGACCGTGCGGTCCTTGGCGTTCTGGTTGTAGTCCACGAACACGCCGTGCCGCTCCTCCTTCCACCACTTGGAGGTGGCCAACTCGGGTGCCCGCCGCTCGATCTCCCGCGCCACGGCCACCGCCGCGCGGCGCACGTCGCCGAACTCCCAGCGCGGCAGGATCCGCGCGTAGATGTGCATGCCGCGCGATCCGGACGTCTTCGGCCAGCCGGTCAGCCCGAAGTCCGCCAGCACGTCCCTGGCCACCATGGCCACGTCCCTGATCTGCGGCCATTCCACCCCGGGCACCGGATCCAGGTCGACCCGGAGCTCGTCCGGGTGGTCCAGGTCGAAGGCGCGCACCGGGTGCGGGTTCAGGTCGATGCAGCCGAGGTTGATCACCCAGGCCAACGCGGCCTCGTCGGTGACCACGACCTCGTCGGCGGTGCGGCCGGAGGGAAAGCGGAGCTCGACGGTGCCGACCCAGTCCGGCCGCTTCTCCGGGGCACGCTTCTGGAAGAACGGCTCGCTCTCGGCGCCGTTCACGAACCGCTTCAGGGCCATCGGCCGATTGGCCACGCCGCCCAGCGCGCCCGGCGCCACGACCAGGTAGTAGCGCACCATGTCCAGCTTGGTGACCCCGGCGCGGGGGAAGTACACCTTGCCCGGATTGCTGACCGTGACCTCGTGGCCCGCCAGTTCCAGGATCATCTTCTGGTTAGCCACGCTGGCCCTCCGACGGGCCGCCCCGCAGGATCTCGGCGAGGTCGTAGCTGACCGGCTCCTCGAGCTGCGCGTAGGTGCACGAGCGCGGCTCACGGTCCGGGCGCCAGCGGACGAACTGGGCGGTGTGCCGGAAGCGCGGCCCCTCCATGTGGTCGTAGCGGACCTCGAGCACGCGCTCCGGCCGCAGCGGGATGAACGACAGGTCCTTGTCCGCGTTCCACCGGCTGGCCATGGCCGCCCGCGGGGTACGCTGGCCGGCCTCGTGCTGCGCCCAGTTCCACGGGTGCTGGTCGAAGGTGGTGACCAGCGGCTGCAGCTCGCTGAACAGCTCGATGCGCGTGTCCATCGGGAGCGCGCCGACCACGCCGACGCTGGCCAGTTTCCCGTCGTCTTTGTACAGGCCGAGCAGCAGGGACCCGATGCGGTCCTCCCCGCTCTTGTGGACCCGGTAGCCGGCCACCACGCAGTCCGCGGTGCGCTCGTGCTTGACCTTCTTCATGACCCGCTTGTCCGGCTCGTATATCCCGTCGGTCGGCTTGGCGATCAGGCCGTCCAGGCCCGCGCCCTCGAACTGGCTGAACCAGCCGGCGGCCACCTCCCGGTCGGTGGTCGTCGGGGTCAGGTGGATGGGGGAGCCCACCGTGGCCAGGACGTCCTCGAGCGCGGCGCGGCGCTCGGCGAACGGCCGCTCCATGTAGTCCGAATCTCCCAGCGCCAGCAGGTCGAACGCGATGAAGTGCCCCGGCGTCTGGGTGGAGAGCAGCTCGACCCGGCTGGCCGCGGGGTGGATCCGCAGCTGCAGGGCCTCGAAGTCCAGCCGCCTGCCCTCGGCGTCGGGGACCACGATCTCCCCGTCGATCACGCAACGCTCCGGCAGTTCGGCCCTGACCGCGGCCACTAGCTCGGGGAAGTAGCGCGTCATCGGGCGCTCGTTCCGGCTGCCGATCTCGACCTCGTCGCCGTCGCGGAAGATGATCGACCGGAAGCCGTCCCACTTCGGCTCGAACACGTAGTCCCCGGCCGGGATCGCGCCGACTGGCTTGGCCAGCATCGGCGCGACCGGCGGGTTGACAGGAAGATCCATGCCCCCAGCTTCCCCCCTAGAGCGGCCCCTTATAGCGGCCCGGCCCACGTCTCGCTGCGCTTCCACAACTCCGCGGCCAGTTCGGGCGTCGCGACCGCGCTGGCCGGGCGCTGTGCGCACGTGTCGTAGAACAGCCCGCTGTCCTGCGCCACGTCCGGTGAGGTGGCACAGTACAGCGACGTCGCAGCCCCTTCGGTCACCGAGAGCATGCGCCTGGTAACGAACGGGCGGACCGGCCACGGCACCCGCCGCCAGATGTCGGAGGCCACTACCCCTGGGTGCAGCGCGTACGTGGTGACCCCGGTGCCCGCCACACGGCGGGCGAGTTCCTGTGTGAACAGCACGTTGCACAGCTTGGAGACCGCGTACTCAGGCAGTCCGGTAATGCCGCGGGCGCGCCGGCGCAGCGCCTCGAAGTCGATGCCCTTGGCCGAGTAGTGGGCGTCGCTGGACACCGTCACCACCCGGGCCGGCGCGCTGGCGGTCAGGCAGCCGAGCAGGGCGTTCGTCAGCGCGAAGTGACCGAGGTGATTGACCCCGAACATCAGCTCGAAGCCCTGCCTGGTCAGCCCGCGCTGCCCCGCCACCCCGGCGTTGTTCACCAGCACGTGCAAGGGTTCGCCCCTGGCTAGGAAGGCTGACCCGCAGGACCGGACCGAATCCAGGTCAGCCAGGTCGAGCGGGAGGAAGAAGACCGCGTCGTTCCCGGTCGCGGCCTTGATCTCGGCCGCCGCCGCCTCGCCCTTGGCCGCGGACCTGGCCGTGAGGAAGACCCGCCCGCCCCGCTGCGCCAGCGCAGTCACCGTCGCCCTTCCGATCCCGGTGTTGCCCCCGGTCACCAGGAACGTCCGCCCCGCCAGCTCGCTCATCCGAGTCTCCTCAGCATGATCGCAAAGACTTTTACCCCGGAATCCTGGGTAAAAGTCTTCGCGATCGCGAAACCAGCCGCTACTCGACCGGGATTTCCTTGTTGATCAGGGACAGGTCGATGCCCTGGCGGTTGCGGATGATGCGGGCGCCCACGAAGATGACGATGGCGAGCACGTACATCGAGCCCATGTAGACGAGGGAGGCCGGCTTGTTCACGAAGTACAGGTCGTTCGACAGCCACTCGTACAGGTTGAACACGAGCAGCGCGATCGTGACCACCCCGGCCACCGGCACGATGGGCACGCCAAACAACTTCACCTTGCTGGCCGGCGAGGCGAACCACAGGTCCGGCTTGCGCAGCGGCAAGATCACCACGGCGATCGCGCTGAACAGGTACGTCACCGCGATGACCAGCGTGGCGTCCAGCGTGTAGGTGACGAACGTCGTGCTGTACGCGTACAGCGCCGCCAGCCCTACCGCAGGCAGCAGCATCAAGATTAGCGAATAGAACGGCACCCGGCGCTTCTCCGAGACCTCAGCCGCCCGGTCGGGGAGCACGCGGTCGAACGCCGCCGCGAAGATGACCCGGGTCGAGGACAGGAACAGGGTTCCCACCCAGCCGAAGAACCACAGGCTGAGCACCAGGATCAGCACCACCTGGAAGGCGGTGTTGTGCACCAGCCAGCCCGCGAACATGAACGGGTACGGCCAGATGCCGAACTGCGGGGTGGCGTTGTAGTCCAGCGAGTTGAGGTTCTGGTAGAAGCCCCAGCCGACGGTCTTGGCCATCAGTAGCAGGAAGATGATCGTGAGGGCGACTGTGGTCCACAGACCGAAGAACATGCCGGCGAACACCCGTTTGAAGTCGCTCGCGCCGCGGACCTCTCCGTACAGGGTGGTGCCCCAGTTCGGCCACAGCAGGAAGAACATCAACGCCGGGACGAGCAGCATCGTCGGCCCGAGCGGGCCGAAGCCGAGCGGCGATGTGGTGTAGCCGGCCTTGGCGGCCGCCGCGTTGGTGGCCGCGTAGGCGTTGTTGACGCCGAAGAGCTTGTGCGCCTCGAGGTTGAACGAGCTGACGAAGCTGGCGTGTGAGTTGAAAAGCAGCAGGATCACGACGACGGCGAAGCCGATCAGGCCGCCGATGAAGCACCAGCGCTGGACCTTCGCGTAACCGGCCATGCCGATGGAGACCAGGACGCCGGCCAGCGCGATCGTGATCAATGTCACGACGAAGATCCCGTTGTGCGTGCCGAACCACGCGTAGCCGCCGCCAGGCCAGGTCCACTTGAGCGTCGCCCAGAGCGGCTCGAACAACTGAACCGACAAGATGTTGCCGTAGATCGGCGCCCACAGCCAGAGAATGAACCACCAGCCGGTCGCGGCCATTACGAAGCCGATGCCGCTGCCCAGGATCCTGGTCTGCCAGACGTAGTCGCCGCCGGCCCGCGGTATCGTGACGACGAGCCCGGCATAGGCGATCACCAGGAACGAAACCCAGATTCCCCCGATGATCACCGCCGTTATCAGCTGGCCTTTCGGGAACGCCGGCCCGGCGAAGGTGAACTCGTAGATGCCGAGCGTCACGAAGTTGGTCGCCAGGCACGCGTAGATCAGCGAGTCCCGGACCGACCAGCCGCGGACCAGGCCCGTCGCCTTGCGGAGGAAGAGAGTCGGTCTCTCCTCGCCGAGTGCTCCTGCCGTCATATGTATCCCTCCGGTTATCCTGTTTTGTACAGTTTTATCCATTTAGGCGAGGTAAGAAGGCTACATCTGGTGTGTATGTGTTTATCTAGCGTCAATATAGGCCTTAGGGACCTCTGGCACTGCTGTTTGTGAAGTTGAGGACTTATACTCCGCCATTCCCGCTGAATGGCGCGCCGGACTCCCGGCTTGCGGGAGTGGGGCAACGCGGCTCGGGGGATTCGGGTGGCCTCAGCCGTTCACGAGTATGTACTTGCTGACCTTCCCTTTCTTCTCGTTCAGTTCGAGGAGCGCGCCCTGCAGCACGCCGTCGGTGTATGAGCTGCCGGGATTAATGGACAGGGTCCGGCGGCCGAGCTTCTTCACTCCCCGGCTCTCGTGGATGTGACCGTGCACCGACAGCGGCGGCTCGTACTTGAGGATGGCGTCGCGGACCGCGGTCGAACCAACTGGCTTCATCACCGCGCCGCCGTGGGTGGGGCGCATCGTCTTGTCGAGCGCGGGTGCCTCGTCGAGCCCGGTACCGTACGGCGGCGCGTGGAAGTTGAATATCGCCCGGCTCATGTCGGGGATCTGCGAGACCACGGCGTCGATCTTGGACGTCAGGACGTCCTCGGGCGCCTCGCGGAATGTGTTCCATGGGGTCGGGTTGGTCCAGCCCATCGAGGCGAGATAGAACCCGCCGATGTCGAGCACCTTGCTCTCGGCGAAACTGACGGAAGGGGACGCCTCGATGATCGCGTCGATGTCCCAGATGTCGTCATTCCCGCCGTTGAGGATGCACGGGATGTCGCCGCCGCGCAGCTTGCCGTCGGCCATGTCGAGCCATCGGTCCAGGCCGCGGGTCATCTCCAGCGTGAACCTGCGGTCGATCGAACCGTCCTGCTCGTTCAGCGCGTCAAGCTCGTCCGTGGACATCACGGCGGGGTAGGACCCGCGATCGCGGATCTTGCGCTGGATCTCGTCGAGTTCGGCCCTGGTTTCCAGCCGCAGCCGCTGGCCACCGAAGGTCACTTCCCAGTGGCCGGGCATGGCCAGGATCGGCACCAGGACCTTGCCGGTCACGTCCCCGCCGAGCACGACCATGTCGGCCTTGTAGAAGGCGGCAGAGTTGAGGAATTTTCGCCAGCAGATCTCGGAGCCATGGATATCCGTGGCGAAGAAGACTTTCATCGCGGCGTGCCTTCCTTATTGATCGCTGATTCCAGGAAACAGGTCAGTGATCCACTTCTTCGGGTAGTTCGTACCAGCGGACCCGGTCGCCCACATTGGACCTCAGTTTCCACTTGAGCCCCTTCGGTACCGTCTCGGCGACTTCGTGCAGTTGCTTCGCCTGTGTAAGCGCGTCGTACCGCGGGTACGGCGGTGCGAGGCCGGGCTGGGAGGAGAGCAGGTCGGGCAGCTTGGCCAGGTTGCCGGTCACCGTCCGCCACCAGCCCCAGTCGGCGCCGAGCACCGCGCCGAACCGGTCGGGGTCGATGGACGGGCGGGCGGAATCCCGGCCCACCCGCAGCCCGGACAGCAGGTGGAAGATGTCGTGCGCGTCCTTGGCGTTGAGCTCGACGATCTGCAGCTTGGAGAGCAGCAGGTCAGCGGGGTCAAGGGTCATCGAGGGGGAGCCGAACGAGGGTTTGAACTCCAGCGCGTGGCACATCGAGAGCCGGTCCACCATGACGTCGATGGGCCGCTGCCCGGACGGGGCGATGAAGTACATCTGCCGATCCCCGTTCAGGTTGTTGAACCGGCGGTCGGGCTCGCAGCCCGCGCTTTCCAGGTACGCAGCGATCTTTTTCCGGTTCTTGCCCATGCAGGCCAGGTCGATGTCCTGCCCGGCGCGCAGCCGGGGCGGGAAATCGGGGCACAGGACCCGGACCCCAAGGCCGCCGAGGATCTTGAGCTGGTGGCCCGCCTCCGACGCGCCGCGCACCAGCCCGGTCGCCTCGGGCAGCGGGTCGCTCGCGGCGTTTCCCCCGGGGCCGCCGAGAGCCTCGTTTGGTGTGGTCATGCCAGGTCGCTCCTCGTCTTACCCCGTGCCAGTTAGATCATGGTGAGGTGATAGCCGGTCTGTCTAGTTTTCGGGTAAATAATCCCACGTTGTGGGGCTCTGCTGGCCCCCGGGGGACGACCCCCGACCCCCCCGAAGAGATTGGGCTGGCTGCGGAGGGCACGCACCCCACTCCGTTCGGCCAAACAAATGATCTTTAATCATCCGAACGAACCTGGCTTTCGCCCGTCTGCGCCACATCACGATCTCGGCGGAAGAACTCCACCGGCTCCGCCGGCAGCGGCGTATTGCCGAGAATCAGGTCGGCCGCCTTCTCGGCCATCATCATGACCGGCGCGTAGATGTTGCCGTTGGTGACGTACGGCATGGCCGAGGCGTCGACGACCCGCAGTCCCTGCAAGCCGTGCACCCGCAGGCTCGCCGGGTCGGTCACCGCCATCGGGTCGGTGCCCATCTTGGTCGTGCAGGACGGGTGCAGCGCGGTCTCGGCGTCCTTGGCCACCCAGGCCAGGATCTCCTCGTCGGTCTGCACCGACGGGCCGGGCGACAGTTCGCCCGCGTTGTAGTCGTCGAAGGCCGGCTGGGTCAGGATCTTCCTGGCGATCTGGATCGCCTCCACCCACTCCCGCCGGTCGGTCGGCGTGGACACGTAGTTGAACCGCAGCGCGGGGTGCACCTCCGGGTCGGTCGAGGTGATCTTGCAGGTGCCGCGGGAGTCGGAGTACATCGGGCCGATGTGCACCTGGTACCCGTGCCCGCCCGCGGGCTGCGAGCCGTCGTAGCGGATCGCGATGGGCAGGAAGTGGAACATCAGGTTCGGATAGATCACGTCGTCGTTGCTGCGGGCGAAGCCGCCGCCCTCGAAGTGGTTGGTGGCGCCCGGGCCGCTGCGCAGGAACAGCCACTTCGCGCCGACCATGGGCCGGTTGCGCCACTTCAGTGCGGGCGCGACCGAGACCGGCAGCTTGGAGCCGTACTGGATGTAGACCTCGAGGTGGTCCTGCATGTTCTCGCCCACGCCGGGCAGGTCGGCCACCACGTCGATGCCGAGCGCGGACAGCTCTCCGGCATGGCCGACGCCGGACAGCTGCAGCAGCTGCGGGGAGTTGATCGCCCCGCCGCACAGGATGAGCTCGGCGGACCGCACCCGCTTGACCTTGCCTTCGTGCCGGAACTCGACGCCGACCGCGCGCGTGCCCTTGAAGATGATCTTCGTAACGAAGGCGCGGGTGGCCACGGTGAGGTTGGGCCGGCTCATCACCGGATAGAGGTAGGCGCGCGCGGCGGACAGCCGCCGGCCCCGGTGGACGTTCCGGTCGAAGGGGGCGAAGCCCTCCTGCCGGTAGCCGTTCACGTCGTCGGTGAGCTGATAGCCGGCCTGCTGCACGGCGGCGAAGAACGCACCGAACAGCGGGTTGGTGGCCGGGCCCCGCTCGAGCACCAGCGGCCCGGTGTGCCCGCGGAACGGGTCCTTCTCGTCGGCGGCCAGGCAGTTCTCCATCCGCTTGAAGTAGGGCAGGCAGTGCGCGTAGTCCCAGTCGGCCATGCCGGGGTCGGCTGCCCAGCGCTCGTAATCCAGCGGGTTGCCGCGCTGGAAGATCATCCCGTTGATGCTGCTCGACCCGCCCAGGACCTTGCCCCGGGCGTGGTAGACGCGCCGCCCGTTCAGGTACGGTTCCGGCTCGCTCTCGTACTTCCAGTCGTAGAAGCGGTTGCCGATGGGAATGGTGAGCGCCGCGGGCATGTGGATGAACGGGTCCCAGATGTAGTCCGGGCGGCCCGCCTCGAGCACGAGCACCCGCGCGCCCGGGTCGGCGGACAGCCTGTTGGCCAGGGCGCTGCCCGCGGATCCGCCGCCGACGATGACGAAGTCATAGGTATGGGATGCCATGGGTGCCTCCGCGCTGCTCTGTGCGCTTTTACTCTCTGCGCTTTTACTTTGGGCGCTTTACTGTGGGTGCTCTTACTCGCCCTTACCCGCTTTAGGCGGCCGTCAGGCCTGGGTGGCGGCGTCAAGGTTCTCGCGCACGGTCTGGGTCATCTGATGGTCCGGTCCTAGGTAACGCTCGCAGTCGGTGAGGGCCCGCTGCAAGACCGCGACGACATCGGTGAGCCGCCCGGCCGTGTAGTAGGCGGTGGCGAGGTTGCACCGGGTGGTCAGGGTCTCCAGGTGGCCGGCCCCGAGCATCCGCTCGCTGTCGGCCAGCGCGCGCTCGTACTGCGGGATGGCGTCGGCCATCCGGCGGGCTTGCTGGTAGCAGGCGGCCAGGTTGGAGCGTGCGGTGAGGGTATCCCGGTGGTCCGGCCCCTGGACTCGCATCCGGTCGGCGAGCGTGCGCTCGTAGAGCGGGACCGCCTCCCGCAGCCGTCCCGCGCTGCGGTAGGCGTAGGCCAGGTTGGCGCGGGCCGCGATCGCGTCCGGGTGGTCGGCGCCCTGGACCCGCTCGCGGTCGGCGAGCACCCGCTCGTACTGCGCGATGGCGTCCTTCTGCTTCCCGGCGGAGCGGAACGCCGACGCGAGGCTGGCCCGCGCCGCGATGGTGTCCGGATGGTCCCGCCCGCGCATCCGCTCCTGGTCGGCCAGGGCCCGCGCGTACTGCGCGATCGCCTCCTTGGCTTGCCCGTTGGCCGCATAGGCGGCGCCCAGGCTGCCGCGCGCGCTCAGCGTGGCGGGATGGCCGGCACCGAGCTGGCGTTCGGCGTCGGCGAGGAGCAACTCGTAGGCGGCGATCGCCTCCCGGGGGCTTCCCGCGGTCTGGTACGTCTCGGCCAGGCTGGCCCGGGCGTTCAGGGTGACCGGGTGGGCCGGGCCGAGCATCCGTTCGGAGTCGGCCACCGTGCGCTCATACAAGGCGATGGCATCGGCGGGCCGGCCGGCCGACTGGTAGGCGTGGGCCAGGTGGCTGCGCGCCGCGATGGTCTCGGCGTGCTCGGACCCCTGGTTCTGCTCCCGGTCCGCGAGCGCGGCCTGGAACACCGCGATGGCGTCGGCGGACTTCCCGGCCGACTCGTACGCCGCGGCGAGGCTGTCCCTGGCCGCCACGGCGTTGGCGTGGGCGGGGCCGAGCAGCCGGGTGCTCGTGGCCACCATGGACTTCCAGTACGTGATGGCCGCGCGGGACAGCCTGCCGTGCTCCAGCGACAGCCCGGCGCGGAACAGCAGCGGATGGGCCTCCGGCTTCCACAGCAACCCGCCGTCGGTGGCCCGCAGGGCCGAAGCGCAGTCCCGCAGTGCCTGTTCGAGCTGGGCCTGCCCGAACTGGGCCTGCCCGAACTGCGCTTGCCCGAACTGGGCCTGCCCGAGCTGGGCCTGCCCGAACTGGGCTTGCCCGAACTGGGCCTGGCCGCCCAAGCCCCCGCCGTCCGGCCAGGTCTCGAGCAGCGCGTCCGCGGCGGCGGTCACGACCTGCTCGAGGTCTGCGGGCGGCAGGTAAGCGCGCACGGCGGTCTGCACGCTGGCGTGCATCTGCACGGTGCGCGCCGGGCTGGCCGGGTCGATGGTGACCAGGCCAGCCTGGGCCAGGTTGTTGATGGCGGCGCGAACCAGGTTCTGATCGGCCGCGTTCGCGGTACTCGGCCGGCCGGCGATGTAACCGCAGGCGGCCGGGCTGGTCAGTACGGCGCCCGGCACCCCGTGGTGATCAAGCATCGCGGCCAGCACCATCGTCGGCCAGGCCAGCCCGGCCGGCGGCAGCTCGTGCGCGCACTCCGCGGCGATGGACCAGGTAGCCAGGACCGCTGCCGAGACGCCGTCCACGGCGGTCATGTGGCCGATCCGCTCGGCCAGCAGCGCGCGGTACTCCCGGCAGCCTTTCCTGCGGGCGCTCATCACCGCAGTGGCCTGAGCCAGCCCGAGCGGCAGGCCATCGAGGTCCTCGCCCAGGTCCAGGGCCTCGATCCGCTGGTCGGGGTGGTCGGTGAGCCGGGAGGCGACGTAGTCCAGGGCCTCGCGCCGGCTCAGCCCCGCCACCGGGACGATCCGCAGGTCCGTGCCATTGAATGCCGGGCCCTCGAACTCCGTGGCCGGCAGCCTGGTGGTGATCAGGACCCGGCCGGCGGGGCCGGCCGGCCACAGCTCTTCCAGGTCGCTCAGCTCGGTCAGGTCATCGATGATCAGTGCCCACGGCTGCCGGGTGTGGGTCAGCCACGACACGAAGCGGTCCGCGGCCATCTCGGCGCCCTCGTCCGGCCGGCTGGCGTCGACCGTGTTCGCCGCCTGGGCGAAGCCGGCGATGACCGATTCGGAGCTGGCCCCGGTCACCCAGACCAGAACCTCCACCGCCCGGGTGTTCCACATGGCGTGGGCGAACTCCACCGCGAGCTGCGTCTTTCCCGTGCCGCCCTGGGCGGCCGGCGCCAGTTCGCTCTGCCCGCCGTGGACCAGTACGACGGTCTCCCCGGCGCGAAGGCTGCTGGCCAGGTCAGGTCCGGTCTGCTCGCGCGGGTAGTAGGCATCGGCGAGCGGCGGCACGGTGCCCGACAGCAGCACTCCTGACCCCGGCCCGGATGCGGTTCTCGCTTGCTGCGCGGCCATGGTGGACAGCCCTTTCTCGCCCCCGCTTCTCGTCACCCGGATGTTTGGCACTGCTGATTCCGGTACTGCTGAATCGAGCAGTGTTGACTCCGGCATTGTTGAATCCGGTAATAATCCAGGTCGCAGGCCCTTACCGGCCGCGTGACCGGGATGTTGATGGCATGATAATCACGCTCTCCGCTTGAAGGCTATACGTCGCGATAAGTCACATTTGGGCTATTCACTTGAGCGGACCAGATGAGAACAGACCGCTAGATGTTGTGGTCATGGCAGCTAGGCGCACCAAGATCTTGCGGCTGGTCCGGTTAACTGAATACCCCAGAGTCACATAATGCGATCATTAAGCAGATTATTGTAACTATCCGTACACTCTCCGTATCGATATCCGCAGTGCGATTCTAGTGCGAACGAACCGGCTGCTTCCGGTTTTAGCCGGATCTCGCCCTCGTCAGGCCCGGGTGGCTGCCTCGAGGTTCTCCCGCACGGTCCTGGTCATCGGGTGGTCGGGGCCGAGGTAGCGCTCGGCGTCGGCCAGGGTCCGCTGCAGCAGCGGGAGGGCCTCCGTCGGCCGCCCGTCCGCGAAAACAGTCGTGGCCAGGCTGGACCGGGTGGTCAGCGTCTCCACGTCGCCGGGCCCGAGCATGCGCTCGCTGTCGGCCAGCGCCTGCTCGTAGTGGTGGATGGCGTCGCTGAGCCGGCCGGCCTGCTGGTACACCGCGGCCAGCTGAGTTCGTGCGGACCGGGTGTCCGCGTGGTCGGGTCCTTGCACCCGCTCACGGTCGGCCAGGGCGCGCTCGTAGGCCGGGATCGCCTCCCGCAACTGCCCGGCGCTGCGGTAGGCGACGGCCAGGTCGGCCCGGGCCGCGAGCGTGTCCGGATGGTCGGCCCCGGCGGTCCGCTCCCGTTCGGCGAGCACCCGCTGGTAGAGCGCGATCGCGTCCTTCGGCTTCCCGCTGCGGAGATAGGCCGACGCGAGGCTGGCTCGTGCCTCGATCGCGTCGGGATGATCGTAGCCGCCCTCTTCGGTGTCCGCGACCAGCCGCTTGTACTGCTCGATGGCATCCTTGGGCTGCCCGGCGGCCAGGAAGGCGGCGGCCAGGCTGTTCCGGGTCGCCAGCGTATTCGGGTGGCGCGCGCCGAGGAGCCTTTCCGAATCGGTCATGAGCATCTGGTAGGCGGTCAGCGCTTCCTTGCCCCGGGCAGCCGCCTGGTACGCGGCCGCCAGGTGAGCCCGCGCGGCCAGCGTGACCGGGTGCCCGGGACCGAGCTGGCGATCGGCGCCGTCCGCCATCTGCTCGTACAGCGCGATCGCCTCGGCCGGCCGCCCGGCGCTGGAGTAGGCGTGGGCGAGCCGCCCGCGCGCCGCGATCGTATCGGGGTGTTCGGGTCCGGAGTTGTGCTCCCGGTCGGCCAGCGCGTTGGTGAACACCGCGATGGCGTCGCCGGAGCGCCCGGCCGACTCGTAGGCGGCGCCCAGCCGGTCCCGGGCCGCGACCGCGTTGGCGTGCGCGTTGCCGAGCAGCCTGGTGCTGGTGATGAGCATGGTCTGCCAGTAGGTGATGGCGGATCCGGCCAGCCCGCTCGCCTCCAGGCTCATCCCCTTGCGGAACAGTACCGGGTGGGCTTCCGGCTGCCACAGCCTGCTCTGGTGGGGCTGTGCTACCTGATAGGCCTGGGCCACCTGATAGGCCTGGGCCCCGGCGGTGCTCTGCGGGGCCGGCCGGGCGTGCTGGCCGCCCTCGGCCGGGCGGGGGACGGCGCTGTCAGCCGCCCACAGCGCGCCGGTGCAGTCCCGCAAGACCTGTTCGAGCTCGGCCTGCTCGAGCGGGTCCTGGGTCCCGCCGCCGGCTTCCGGCCAGGTCTGCGTCAGCGCCTCCGCCGCGGCGAGCACGGCCTGCTCGAAATCCGCGGGCGGCAGGTAGGCGCGCACCGCGGCCTGGACGCTGGCGTGCATCCGCACCGTCCGGATCGGGCTGGCCGGGTCGACGCTGACCAGGCCGACCCGGGCCAGGTTGGTCATGGCCGCGTGGACCAGGGTCTGGTCGGCCGCCTCCCCGGCACTCGGTCGGCCCGCGATGTAGCCACACCCGGCCGGGCTGGTCAGCACGGAGCCGGGAATCCCGTCCGGATCCAGCATGGCGGCCAGGGCCAGAGCCGGCCAGGCCACGCCCGCGGGCGGCAGCTGGTGCGCGCACTCGGCGGCCAGCGACCAGGTGGCCAGCAGCGCGGGGGAGACGCCGTCGATCCGCATCGCGGACATGTGCTCGCGCCGCTCGCCGAACCGGCCGCGGTACTCCCGGCAGCTCAGCCGGTCCACGGTCATCACGGCGGCGGCCTGGGCCAGCCCGAGCGGCAGCCCGCTCAGGTCTTCGCCCAGGTCGAGCGCGTCGCCCCGCTGGTCGGGATAGTCGCCCCGCTGGTCGGGATAGTCGGTCAGCCGGGTGCTCAGGTACGCCAGCACCTCACGGCGGCTGAACCCGCCGACCGGGGCGATCCGCGGCCCGGCCGCCGCACTGGGTGCCGGGCTAGGCCCGCCCCGGAAAACGGCATCCGGCAGCCGGGTGGTGATGACGACCTGGCCGGCCGGGCCCGCGGGCCAGAGGTTCTCCAGGTCGTCCAGGCTGACCAGGTCGTCCAGGATCAGCGCCCACGGGCGCCTGGTGCGCGCCAGCCAGCCGATGAAGCGGTCCGCGGCGGTCTCGGCGGACAGCGCCGCCTCCGCCGCGCCGACGGTCATGGCGGCCTGCGCGAAGCCGGTGATGATCGCTTCCCGGCTGGTCGCCGAGACCCAGACCAGGGCGTCGACCGCGCGGGCGCCCCACAGCGCGTGGGTGAACGCCACCGCGAGCTGCGTCTTGCCCGTGCCGCCCTGGGCCGCGGGCGTCGCGTCGGTGTCCTCACCGTGGGTCAGCACCACCGTGTCGCCCGGATACAGGCCCGCCCTGAGGTCAAGCCCGGTTTCCGGGCGCTGATGAAAAGAGTCAGCGAGCGGCGGGATGATCCCTGACAGCTTGACCTGAGAATGCGGCGGCGTTCCGGCCTGCTCCGCAACCACGTTGACAGCCTCTCAAGCGTTGCCTCGGCGGCCAGCCCGGACGTCCTGACGTGGCCGCTCCACCGTTGTCACGCGAGCCGCCACTACCCGCAGTCATGGCCGCTCACGACGAATGCGATCCCGCCCGCCGGTCCCCGGCAGCCTCGCCGAGGGCCCAGAGTGACGGCCGGTTACCGTGCTGCTGCACGTGCACGACAGTCCGGTATAAGGAATGCTAGTGGTGATTCCCGGGCGTGGCTATATGTACGAAAAGTTCGGATAACGCACTGAATGGGGCATCAAATGAGGCCGTCGTGGCTCGTCAGGACCTCACCCCCGTAGTAGGGGGCGCACCTGCTCAGGCGTCCCTTTGTTATGAACCCGAGATAGGCCCCGGGGCGGGCAGGCCGGCATGAGCCACGCAGTCCTCCGCTGTCCCGGACAAATCCGTCATGCAATTCCGTGTCGGCCCGCACCAAAACTGCGCTCGGCAATGCGCTAATTTAAGACCAATGCGGTCCGCGGCGGTCAGCTGACGCAGAATTCGTTGCCCTCCGGGTCGCGCATCGCGATGGAGTTACCCCGGACGGTGTCGTTCGCCCAGGCGATGCTGGCGCCGGCCTGGACCAGTCGCTCCACCTTCTCGCTGACCAGCCGCTTGCGTTCCTCGCCGCGGACCTCACGCCCGGCCACCCGGACGTCGAGGTGGACGCGGTTCTTGGCGGTCTTGCCTTC
>JBKQQQ010000642.1:0-18965 GCA_052144275.1 Streptosporangiaceae bacterium | reverse complement strand
TGAACTGGTGTTTTACTGGATCGGCCGGATCGTGTTCTGGCTACTTCAAGGTCAGCGGGATCGGAGTGCCGATGAGCTCGAAGGCCTGCCGCTGGGCGCCGGTCGGCTCGGCGAGCATCGCAATGGTGACCTGGGTTCCGGTGTACCGGACCTGGTTGCGGGTCAGCGTGGCCAGGTGCTCGATCAGGCCGCGGAAGCTGCGGTAGGGCTGCCCGGCCGGATCGTACTGGCAGGACGCCTTGGCCTGGGCGGCCGCGGAGCGGCGGGCCGGGGCGACCGGGTTGTCCTGCTGAGGCGGGTCCTGGCCGGTGAAGGTCAGCGGAGCCCAGGCCCGGCGCAGGTGCCAGGTCAGGTAGCAGGCCAGCATGCAGATCAGCACGTGCGCCCGGACGCGTTCTTCCAGCCGGTGGAACACTGGCCGCAGGTCCAGGTCGTCGGCCTTGATGTGCCGGAAGTCCCGTTCCACGTATTTGAGGTTCTTGTAGGCGGTGACCACGGCAGCCGCGTCCAGCTCGTCCGCGGGGACGGGGGTGCGCAGCACGTAGAACCCGTCCAGGGCGGCTTCGGCGTCGATCTGGTCCTGCCGTCGTTCGATGGTCAGGGTGGTGTCGGTGATGGTGACGGCGAAGTGCTTGCCGGTCTTGTACCTGGTGATCACCTTGCCGACCTCGACCCCGATCTCGCCGGCGCCCTGCAGGCGGCCGGCCCGGACCCGGGCGATGAGGGGGGCGAGCAGCTTCTCGGTGGCGGCGAGCAGGTCCTCGCGGGTGCGGGCCCGGTCCGCGGCCAGCACCGGGTTGCGGCAGGCGATCAGCCGCTCGCCGGGGAAGTCCCCGGAGGTGATCTCGGCCAGGTCCTGCTGGTCGAAGAGGCTGAGCTGGAGCGGGCCGTCGTCGGCCATCAGCTTGCGGATGGCGGGGGCGCGCAGCGCGGTGATCCAGCCGTAGGTGTCCGGCTGGGGGGTTCCGTCCTCCCGCTGGTTCAGGGCGTCGATGCGGGCCGAGGTGATCATCCCGCGGTCGCCGACCATGACCATCTGCTCCAGGCCGGACTTCTTCCGGACCACGTCCACGATGGCGGTGAACGCGCCGGGGTCGCCGGTGTTGCCGGGGAACACCCGGACCGCGACCGGGCGGCCCTCAGGGTCGGTGAGCAGCCCGTACTCGATCTGCAGCTTCCCCTTCTTGCCGTCCCGGGAGTACCCGCGGGCGGCCAGCGGGCAGCACCGGCCTTCCAGCCAGGAGCTGGACAGGTCGAACAGCGCCATCTTCGCCGGGTTGACCGCCGGGGCCAGGTGGCGGCGGGCCAGGCCGGCCTCGATCGCGTCCTGCTGGTGCCCGAGCCAGTCCATCGCCGCGTAGATGTCATCGGTGGACGCCTCAGCGACGCCGAGGCCGGCGCCCATGGTGGTATCGGCCCACCAGGTCAGGGTGGACAGCTTGGAGGCCGGGGCGACGACCCGGGAGATGATCAGGGCCAGGGCCAGGTCCCGGTGCCGGCCCGCCGGACCCAGCAGGGCGGGGAGCCCGAGCTTGGCGGCCATGGCGTGCACGGCGGCGGCGTGGCCGTGCGGCACCGACCCGGTGATGGTGACCGCGCTGGCGGCGGGGACCAGCTGCTGGCCTTTCAGCCCGGCGTCGATCAGGTCGATGACGTGGTCCGGCAGCGCGGACAAGTTGGCCACGGTCTCGTTCTTGACCTTGCCGCCGTCGCGGTAGGTGCGACGCAGGTACGCCGAGGAATAGTCCTTGCGGCGGCCCTGCTTGTCCACGTATCCGGTCTTGGACACTCTGACTACGTGAACTTTCCCGCCGGCTCCCGTCATAGCCAGATCATAACGTCATGCCTGGACAGTTTCCGGTAGCGACACGCCCATTTTCTGACTACACTCCGTGGCCAGATCTCACCGAAACGGCAGTTCAGGGCGCAATACCTACAGAGAGCTACGGCAACTTCGGACTAATCCGCGGCCACGGCTCGGCTGGGCAGACCGGGCGGTCCTCGCCGCGCTGATCCGGCTGCTGCCGCCACGGCTGCGGATGCACCGGCTGGTTACTCCCGGCACCGTCCTGCGCTGGCACCGCCGCCTGATCACCCGCCACTGGACCTACCCGCACCGCACCGGGCGGCCACCGGTCAGCACCGAGATCGCCGCGCTGATCGCGCGGCTCGCTATCGAGAACACCGGCTGGGGATACCAGCGGATCCAGGGCGAGCTGCTCAAGCTCGGCTACCGGGTCAGCGCCTCCACGATCCGCCGGGTCCTCAAGGCCCTGAAGATCCCTCCGGCACCGCAACGGAACACCGACACGACGTGGCGGACGTTCCTGCACGCCCAGGCAGCCACGATGCTCGCCACGGACTTCTTCCACGTTGACTGCGCGGTGACCCTCCGGCGCTTGTATTGCCTGTTCGTCATGGAGGTCGGCACCCGTTACGTGCACATCCTCGGGGTCACCGCGAACCCGGACGGGGCCTGGACTGTGCAGCAGATCCGCAACCTGCTGATGGACCTGGGTGATCGCGCCGCCAGCTTCCGGTTCCTGGTCCGCGACCGGGCCGGGCAGTTCACCGCATCGTTTGACGTGGTCCTGGCCGATGCTGGCATCCAGGTCGCGAAGATCCCGCCCCGGAGCCCGCGCGCGAACTGTTATGCGGAACGGTTCGTGCTCACCGCCCGGACGGAGATCACTGACCGGATGCTGATCTTCGGCGAACGGCATCTGCGGACGATCCTGGCCCAGTACGAGGCCCACTACAACGGATGGCGACCCCATCGAAGCCGACAACTCCGCCCGCCCCGCCCCGACCACCCCGTCGCTGATCTCTCACAGGAGCGAATCAAGCGCCGACCCGTCCTCGGCGGCCTCATCAACGAGTACGAGCGGGCAGCGTAAAGTCCCAGCTCAGCAGCCGTAGCCGAGTTCTGAAACCCCGCAGGACCCGCGCGCCTTCCCCCGGCGTGGGGGCGGCGTTGACGATCCTCTGCGTGTGCTCGGTCTTGATGTCCTGGCAGGTGACCGCGTCGATGACCGGGGCGGCGAACCGCTCGCACAGCCGGCGCTGGGTATGGGCGTGCTTGCGGGACCACCGCTCATCGACGGGGAGCCGGTCGGGGTCCAGGTAATGGGCGATCAGGTCCGCGCCGGGGCGCTTCATGTTCGGGGCGTCGGCTTCCAGCCGCTCCTTGACCTTCTCCAGCCTGGCGGCCAGCTTCTCCTCGCTCGCCGCCTCGCACTGCTGGCGCTCGCCGGTCTCGTACCAGACCGCCCGCCAGCGGCCGTGTTCCTCGCGGGCCGGGTACACCGTGATGCCGTACTCCAGCTCGATGACCTCGCCGCCGCCCCGGGTGGCGGCGCGCCCGGTCCCGCTCGCGCGGACCCGGCCGGATGCCGGGCGGCCGACCTTCGCCCGCCCGGCGGGGCGTCCGGCCTTGCCGCGGGCCGGTTGTGGGGATTTTGTGGGGATCTTGAAGACCGCGGGCGGTGCCTGCGTCATGCGGGTTCCCTCGCTTCCTGCGTTTCCGCAGGCAGGAGGGCTGACGCTTGCAGCTTCTGGTGGCTCCCGCGATAGGACTCGAACCTATAACCTGCCGGTTAACAGAAGGTCTGTCATAGCCGGGGATCACGGATGCCTGAGATGTTGTCAGCCCGTTTGACCTGCATGAGGGCTTCCATGGGCTAACACGGTCATGTTAGCAAGCGTGCCGTCGGGTGCCAGGCAGTACCGTTTTGTCCGTGTTATTCCCGTGTTGATCTTTCCCGGAGCCCGGAGTTGTGCTGGTTTTGTGTTGCCCGCAAAACGGCAGGTCATCCCCCGCTCCCCGGGCACCGATCCTGAACCTGCCGTGCCGGTACGTGTCAAGTCAACTGAGACACAGGGTTCTGCTGCTCTCTAAGCTGCCTCCCTGGACGGATGCTGCGTTATGTCCGGTTCGGTGGCCGGCTTGTTGATCCATCCCGTGCCGGGCATCTTGGGCGCCTTGGGGCGGCGGGTGAAGCGCCGCGGGTTCGCGGCGCAGGCGGCGTTCAGCACGGCCTGGCGCTGCTCCTGGATCGCGTGCGCGGTGCCGATATGCATCGAATGGGGAGTGTGCAGCCCTATCCCGGAATGGCGGTGCTCATGGTTGTAATAGGTGAAGAACACCTCGCAGAACGCGCGGGCGTCCTGCAGCGACCCGAACGTGCCGGGGAACGCCGGGCAGTACTTCAGCGTCTTGAACTGCGCCTCGCGGGCAGATGGCGACCTGCCAGCACGAGGGGTTCCCTGGCTTGCGGGTGGCGGTGGATATGAGCTGGGCGCTGCGGCCGGTCGCCGGGGTGGAGCAGTTGCCGGATTTCGAGGAGGGGGTGATGGCGGCGCTGGCGGCACGACGGTGTCGGTGTTGTGCCAGTATGACCGGGAGCGGTTTGACCCGGTGACGCTGGCCACGGTCGCGGCGTTCCATAACCGCTCGGTAGCCGCGGAGACGTACTATGCCGATGCGCTGCTGCGGATCTGACGGCAGTATGCGCCGCCGGGGATCCGGCTGGCCGGGGAGATCGATCACCGGAACGCGGAACCGCTGGCGCTGGCGGAGGCGATCCGCCTTGACGGTGACATCACCGTGAACATGGCCCGCCTGGCGTTCCTTGACGCGTCCTGTGCCCGGATGATCCTGGACGCCGCGCGCGGCGCCGCCGCGTCCCGGGCGGTTAGCTTGCGGTGCCATGCCGGCATCGCCGCCCGGTTCGTCCTGCTGGGCGTGGCCGACATGCCTTGCGTCAGCGTGGTGAGCGTGCATGACGGATGATGTCTGTCGCCGCCGGCCGCCCCCCGAACGCAGGTCGCGGGAGGGCGGCTCGCGGGATGCGGAGCCGAGTATTGCGCCGGACGGCGGGAATCCACCGATCATCGATCAGGTCTTTGACGCTGATTCGCTGTATGCGCTGCGGGCGGCGGTGGCGGCTCACGCCGCGCACGCCGGGCTGCCAGACGGCCGGGTCGGAGACCTGGTCCTAGCGGTGCACGAGCTGGCGGCCAATGCCGTCCGCCATGGCGCCGGGCACGGGCGGCTGCGGGTGTGGAGAACGGATTCGTCGCTGCGCTGTGAGGTCACTGATGACGGCCCGCCGCAGGCCGCGGGCCCTGGCACGGCGGGTACGGATCCCGCGGACGCTGGGTGGCGGGTGGAGTCCGGCCACGGGCTGTGGCTGATCCGCCAGGTGGCTGACCAGACCAGTTTGCGCACTGGCCCGTCCGGCACCGTCGCCACCATCAGTTTCATGCTGGGACCGCCGGGACGGCTGCCGCCGTTCCACCTGGCCCAACGGTTCCGGGAAGGCTGTACCGTGCTGGCCGTGACAGGTCAGCTCGACCTGAGTTCAGCTGACCAGCTCGCTGATGCCGTGGATGACATGATCGCCGCGACCCCCGAGCTGTGCCTGATCCTGGATATGACCGGCCTGACCTGGTGGGACTCTTCCGGGCTGGCTGTCTTGATCACCGCACAGCAGCGGATAAACGCCGTCCCGGCCGCCCGGATGGTCCTCGCCGGGCTGCCCGGTCAGCTCCTCGGGCGCTTCCGCGACGGTGGCCTGGCCGCCCGGTTCACCCTGGCGGACAGCATCGCGGATGCGTTCGATTCGTTCAGGCTTCCCGCATGATCTTCACGGTGAAACGCGGAGGAGCAGCCGTGGCGAACTGGTCTCGGGGACGGTCAGCTGGCCGACGTCGGGCAGGGACAGCTGCCGGCGACGCGGTCATGGGGCTCTCACCCGGCGCTAGGACGCCGCCGAGCGCGGACACCGCGCTTTTGACCGAGCCGGTGCCACCCGCCACGGCCTTCAGCTTTTCCTGCAGGGTGGCCAGGCTGGACTTCAGCCTCCTGACCGGCGTGTTCAACTGACCGTTGGCCGCATTGGCGAGAGTGGTCAGCTTGGCGCTAGGCTATCCGCGTCCGAGGTCAGGACGCTTACCGTGCCTTCGACAGAGGCACGTGCGTGAGCTTGGATACCGAAGCGTGCACGCCGACGACATCGGCGCAGAATGCAGCGGGCCAGCGAGATCATCGGGAGCAGACAGCCAACTGGGGCGCCGTATGCCTCGATACCTGGGCGATACCCGCGGACAGTGACCCAGGCCTTTCGGGCCGGTCCGGATTCATCCCAGCAGCACCAGCTCATGTTCAACGCGTTCGCCGGAGCTGAGGACCGTGTGGCAGCGCACGGCGATCATGACGTGGGTACCTGCTGGATTTGGCCGATTCCGCCCTGGACCAGCTCGATCAGCGCACCCTGGACCTTAGCCGACAGCGCGAGCACGTACGCGCTCTGAGCAACGAGATAGCCCCAGGCGCGCCGGTCGGCGAGCCTGTCGCATAAGGGTCTAACGCGACTCGCCTCTGGTAAGCCAGAGCTAGGTCTGCCGACACCCGTCCAGGCCATGGCCTGGGAAGAACTCCGGCAACTCGAGGGCATCCGGCGACAGGCCGCGGGAGCCGGCCTTGTGGCCTATGCCTTCGACCACCCGGACTACTACCCCTCCCAGGATGCGGTGGAGAAGGCGTTCGGTGAGCTGCTGGCCCGTACCCTGCCGGGCGCGCGGGTCTTCGCCTGCGGTAATTCGGCCGGGGTACGAGCGGTGACCGGTGCCCATGACCGGCTCACCACCTTCGGCTTCGGCGCAGGTAACGCCATGCGGGTCGGGTTACTTGGCGGCCAGGTCGGCGAGGGCTATGCTCATGATCAGGTGCGCCGGGAAGCCTGGTCGGCACGACGTTCGGGACTTCCGACTTCGCCCACCAGGAGCGCGCCATGACTGCCCAGAACGCACCCGTCGGCACCTCTCCCGCCGTGAGCACAGCCGCACCGGCACGCCCGGCGCCTGTGCCCGCCCCGCCGAGCTGGGCGTGGCGGCGGGCCGCGCTGTTCCTTGCTGGCGCCGCGCAGCTGATCACCATCTCTGCGTTGGTGGGCCAAGATCCTCCGCCTGCAACGTGGGCGTCGCTGCTGCTGGCCATCGCCCCGGCGCCGCTCGCCGCCGTTGCTGCGTTCGCCCCGGCCCCGGTGAACAGGCTGGCAGCCGTCATCGCAGTGCTGGTCCTGGTCGCGGGTATCGCGGGCTCGATCACGCACACGGGACTGTTCTTCGTCCCGGCGCTGGTGGTGCTGGCCGTCGGCGCGGTGAAGCTGTGGCGCGAGCAGCCCCGGGCCCTGGTGGGAGGATAGATGAGTGGCTACCTGACCAGGGACTGAATCGCGATCCTGGCCGCTCTGGCTGCGCCGCTGGCGGTGGCGGCGGTGCTACTGCCGTTCCGGCAAGCTGGCCGGACACCAACATGGGCCTGCTGCTGGTCGTGATCGTGGTCGGGTGGCGGTGGCCGGGAACCGCGTGGCTGGCGGCCTGGCGGCGGTGTGGGCGGCTGTATGGTTCGATTCTTCTTCACCCTGCCGTATTACCGGTTCACGATCCGCAGCCCGGCGGATGTCACGACGGCCGTCCTGCTGTTGGTTACTGGCCTGGCTGTGTCGCAGCTCGCGGCCCGGGCCCGGCGGCTGAAGGTCATTGCGGTCACTGATGCGGGTTTACCTCGCGGAGATCCACGAGACTGCTTTGCTGGCGAAGTCAGCCACGGTCCCTGATGTCGTGGTCAATCGCGTCAGGGAGCAGCTCGCCGGCGTGCTGGATCTGGACGGGGCACGCTTCGAGTACGGGGCCCTGCTCGGCCACCCGCCGCGCCTGGAGCCAGACGGGACCGTGACAGTGGGCCGCTCCCGGAGCCAGACCGGACCGTGACAGTGGGCCGCTCGCGGTGCGATGAGCTGTCGGGCCTGCCCGCGGAGGAGATCGAGCTACGTACCTTCGGCCACGGCCAGTATTACGGCCGGTTCATGCTCAAGGCCAAACCGGGCTCCAGGCCCTCGCTGCAGGCGCGGCTGGTCGCCGTCACGCTGGCCGGTCAGGCCGGACGCGCGTTCGGAACCAGCCAGACCTCGCGGAGCGTGTCCTGACCAACCAGCCAGGCACCCCAAGACGGCAGAGGGGTGTCTCATGGCGTCGCCCGGCGGCTGGACCGTGCGGGGTTACCGCACCGGCTGGATTCATCCGGCCGGGCCGCGGCACCCGATGATGTCCTCGCCCTGGGCGGCTGCCGTGTTCGCGGCGGCCGCCGCGCTCAGCCTCGGTGCCAGCACCGCCCTGGTCGTGCGGCTGGAACGGGTGGGCGCACGGCTGGGATTGTCTGAAGCGCTCCTTGGCCTGGTCGCGGCGCTGGCGGCGGACACTCCGGAAGTCACCTCGGCGGTGACCGCGCTGGCCCACGGCCAGCACGATGTCGGCACCGGCGTGGTCCTGGGCTCCAACGTGTTCAACCTGGCCGCCCTGATCGGGCTGGGCGCCGTGCTCGCCGGGGGCATCAGACTGCACCGCCGGATCGTCATCTTCGAGGGCGCCGTGGCGCTGTGGATCGCCGCCCTCACCGTCGCCGCCGTGACCGGCCTGATCGCGCCGACTGCCGCCCTGGTCCTCGCCCTGGCCGTGCTGGCACTCTACGTGTACGTGTCGGCCCTGGACCCCTCCGGCCGCTCCGCCCTGCCGCTCCCGCCACGGCTGCGATCCTGGCTCGCCGGGGCAGTCGCCGAGGAAGAACAAGAACTATCCGACGCCATCCACCCCGGCAAGGGCGGCCCGCGAGACGCTGCCGTCGCCATCCTCGCGCTCGCCGTCGTCGTCGCGGCCAGCGCGGCCATGGAGCGCACGCATCCGCACTCGGCACCCGCTGGGCGGTGCCGGGCGTGATCACCGGCGCCATCGTCCTGGCCGCGGTCACCAGCATGCCCAACGCCGTCGCAGCCGTGTTCCTCGCCCGCCGGGGACGGGCCTCGGCCACGCTCAGCGAAGCCTTCAACAGCAACACCCTCAACGTCCTGGCCGGGCTGCTCATCCCCGCCGTGATCATCGCCAGCCCCGGCCTCGGAGGCGCCCTGCGGGTTGCCATCTGGTACGGCGTCCTCACCGTCGCCACCATCGCCCTGGCCCTGGCCGGCTGCGGGATCAACCGCCGCAGCGGCGCCCTGATCATCGCCGCCTAACTCGTCTTCGCCATCACCGTCATCGCCAAGGCGATCCGGCCGGGTGCCTAGCAGTCCTGCGCTGACCTCGCCTGAAGCGACTCGCTGCAGGTCAGCGCCGACGCAGTACCGCTCCGGGTCACATCTTCGTCAGCCCGCAGACCATGCCGTCCTGGCTGCGCGCCGCCGCCAACCTCAACCCGGTCACCCACCTCGCCGCCGGGCGCGGGCTTAGGCTCACACCGCCACGGCAGGCCAGATCGAGTGGGTGCTCGCTGCAGCGGCGGCTTCGCGCCCGGCGCCGGCTTCAGCATGAACCGGCCGTAGTACTGGCCGCTGCCGGAAGTCCGCTGACACGTGCCGGGCTCGCCATTACGGCCGGCTGTGTGCCCGTGTTCGCGGTATCACCCCGGCGGCGCAGGGCTGCGCGGCTCGTCCGGCGCGCCGCCGGGTGGGTGTGACCGGGGCCGGTGCAAGGCCACTATCTGGAGCCGGGACCCGGCCTCGGCATGCGTGAGGGCAAGGCCGGCGGGCTGGGCGACTTCTCGTTCGGCGTCTGAGACGACGATCCGCGCCTGTTCTTCGATCGCCGCGCACCGCCCGGGATCGTCTGCGGCCACGACGGCGCAGCTGCCGGGCAGCCGGAGCAGCGCGCGGGCGACGGCTGGCTTCGTAGCGGCGGATGAGCCCGCACATCACCGCGAGGTATTCCCCGGACCGCCGTCCCGGAAGGATCACCGCCGCCCCGGCCCTGACCTAAATTGCAGTGGCTGATAGAGTCATCATACAATCATTGCAATATGCGAGTAAAATGGGGTGCATCAGGCGTGACGGAGCAGGTGCCGGACGAGGCCGCGGTCGACGCGGTGCTGACCGCAAGCCGCACCCTGGTCGCGGTGGCTACCCAGTCGCTGGGCGCCGCGGCGGAGGACACCACCATCGCCCAGTACCGGGCGCTGGTGGTGCTCGCCTCCCGCGGGCCGCAGCGGATGACCGACCTGGCCGCGGCGCTGGACGTCACGCCGTCCACCGCCGGCCGGATGTGCGACCGGCTGCTCCGCAAGGGCCTGATCCGCCGGCACCGCGCCCGCGCCGACCGCCGCGCGGTGCAGGTCTCCCTCACCGCCGCCGGCCGCCAGGTGGTGGACCAGGCCACCGCCCGCCGGCGGGCGCTGATCGCCGACATCCTGGGCAGGCTCCCGGCCCGGCAGCAGTCCGCCGTGGCCAGCGCGCTGGCGGCGTTCGCGGCGGCGGCCGGGGAGATCCCCGATAGCCAGTGGCCTGCCGATCCCCCGGCCTCGCCGCCGCCCGCGGCGGCGGCGGCCAGGATGAAACGGGAGCCGGCGCGCTCCGGCAGCACCCAGGGGCGATCATGACCGGCGAGGCGGCGGCGGGCCGGCCGGCCGGGGCGGTGCGGTGGGCCGGGCGGGCGAGCGGGTGGCTGCGGGCCTCGCGGGGCGGGCTATTCGCGGTCGCGCTGGTGGTGGGCGCCGGGTCGGGGCTGGGCGCGGTCGCGTTCCGGTACCTGATCTACTTCTTCACCTGGCTGGCCACCGGGCATGTCCAGTTCGGCCAGCAGGGCCGCGTCGGCAGCGCGCACTTCCCCGGGCTCGGGCTGGGGTTCTTCGTGGTGATCCCGGTGATCGGCGGGCTGATCTACGGGCCGCTGATCTACCGGTACGCCCGGGAGGCCCGCGGGCACGGGGTGCCCGAGGTGATGATCGCGGTGGCCGAGGGCGGCGGCCGGATCCGGCCGCAGGTCGCCGCGGTCAAGTCGCTCGCCTCCGCCATCTGCATCGGGACCGGCGGGTCGGTCGGCCGGGAGGGCCCGATCGTGCAGATCGGCTCCGCGCTGGCCTCCAGCCTGGGCCAGTGGATCCGGATGCCGGAGAACCGGCTGCGGATCCTGGTCGCCTGCGGCGCGGCCGGCGGCATCTCCGCCACGTTCAACGCGCCGATCACCGGGGTGTTCTTCGGCGTCGAGATCATCTTGCGGGAGCTCTCCGTCGAGGCGATCTTCACCGTGATGCTGTCGGCGATGATCGCCGACCTGGTCGGCCGCCAGTTCGCGGGCAGCGCCCCGTTCCTGTCCGGGCTGCCGCCAGGGATCGCGCTGCATCACCTGAGCAGCTACCTGCTCATCGCGGCCCTGGCGGTGATCGCGGCGCTGCTCGGGCTGGCGTTCGCGAAGATCCTGTACGCGACTGAGGACCTGTGTGACAAGGTGTGGGGGAACCGCCCGGAATGGGTCCGGCCCGCGGCCGGCGGGATCGCGCTCGGGCTGCTGCTGCTCGCCCTCCCGCAGATGTACGGGGTCGGCTACCCGGTCCTGTACAAGGCGGTCGGCGGCAGCTATGCCCTGTGGTTCCTGATCGTGCTGGCGGCCGGGAAGATCATCGCGTGCAGCCTGACCATCGGCATCGGCGGATCGGGCGGGGTGTTCGCCCCGTCGCTGTTCATCGGCGCCACCTCCGGCATGGCCTTCGGCGAGATCGCCGGCCACCTGCTCGGCCCGGCCGCCGGGCAGCCCGCCCTGTACGCGGTCGTGGCCATGGGCGCGGTGTTCGCCTCCGCGGCCCGGGCGCCGCTGACCGCGGTGGCCAGCGTGGTGGAGATGACCGGCGACTTCACCCTCACCCTGCCGGTGATGCTCGCCGTCGCCATCGCCACCGCCACCTCCCGCGCCTTGAGCTATGGCACCATCTACACCACCAAGCTGCTGCGCCGTGGCACCGACATCGACCACCCCCCGTCCGCGGACCCGTTCGAGGACCTGACCGCCGGCGACGCCATGCACCCCTTCCCAGCGCCGCTGACCATCGCGGCCGGGTCACCCGCGCCGCCCGGCGGGCCCGGCCCGGACCGGGCGCCGCTGCCCGGCCCCATCACCCATCGCCATCACCCCCAGATGCTGTTCGCGAGTGAGTCCCTCACCCAGGCGCTACGCCAGCTCGAGCTCTACGGCCGCGACGGGCTGCCGGTGATCTCCGCCGACGGGCAGCACCTGCAAGGCTGGATCACCAGCCAGAACGTCCTGCAGGCGGTCGCCCGCCACATGCACGCCGCCCCCGCCGCCCCGCCGGCATCCCGCGCCGCCGTACCGGCCGTCTCCATCCCGCAGGCCGCCCCCGGCCAGCCGCCGGCCCCGCTACGCGGCTACCAGATCCTGGAGATCACCATCTCCGACGGCTCGCCCGCCGCCGGCCAGGCACTCGGCGACACCACCTGGCCGCCCGGCTGGATCCCGGTCACCGTCCTGGACAACCACACCCTCCGCGACCCCGACCCCGGCATCGCCCTGACCCCCGGCGACCGCGTCAACCTGCTCGCCCGCGAACCACACACCCCGCAACCCGCACACCCTCACGACCAGCCCGCCAGCCAGCCAGACAGCCACCCCCCCGATGCGCCGCCAGCCGCACTAACGCCAGCTCCCTCATCCGCCGAGCAGCCCCCACGGCCGGACCCCGGCCCGATGCAGCGCAGCAGCTAAGTTAGCACCGCCCGGGCACGCCTGCCGCGGACAGCACGCGCTGGCACCGCTGACAGAACCTGTGGGTGCCGGAACCTGTGCCACCAGGCGATACTCATGAATCAGGCCTCCGGCACGGTCACGCCGCTGGACCCGGAACTGATCCAGGTCGGTGATGCCGTCGGGTAGCGGGCGCGGCGGCGCGGCCTGGTTCAGGGTTGGGTGCGGCCGCTGCCTGTTGCAGAAGTCCTCGTACTCGCGCAGCACGATCATCAGATGCCGCTGATTCCATACCAGCGTCCGGTCCAGCAGCTCACGCCCGCAGCTGCCGATCCAGCGTTCCATGACCGGATTATCCGCGGTGCCTGGACCGCAGAGCGGATAATTCTGATGCCCGCAACCGGCGGACGCGGTGACCGCCTCTGGCTCAGGCCTTGACCCGGACATCTCGCCGCAGGACGCGGCCATCCAGGTCAACCGGGTCGCGGCGGCACGGCACCTGCCCGTCGCCGTGGTCAAGTCGCTGGTGGCCAAGTGTACCCAGGGCCGGCCGCTCGGCTTCCTCGGTGAGCCCACCGTCAACGTGCTTGAGCTGAACATCGCGCTCGACCAGCTGTCGGCGAAGTCCGCGGCTGAGGTCGCCCGTGGCTGAGCTCGCCTCGGCGCCCCGGCCAGGAGAACCCCTGCCGGGGGGCCGAGGGCCCGTCGCCTGAGGGCTCGCCCCACCACAGCGGCATTCTCATCGTCGACGACTAGGCCGACCTGGTCCGCGCGCTGCGGATCAACCTGCGGGCCAGGCAGTACGAGGTGCTGACCGCGGGTACCAGCCGGGAGGCGCTGGCCCTGGCCGCGAACCACCCGCCGGACGCGATCATCCTCGACCTCGGCCTGCCCGACATCGACGGCACCGAGGTGATCGTCGAACTGCGCCGGTGGTACCGCGCGCCGATCATCGTGCTGTCCGGCCGGACCAGTCCCGGCGACAAGATCGGCGCGCTCGACGTCGGCGCCGACGACTACGTGACCAAGCCGTTCGCGATGGCCGAACTGCTCGCCAGGCTGCGCGCCGTGCTGCGCCGCGACGAACGCGAGGCCGGGCCGGGCCAGCCGCGCGAGGCGCTGATCGGTCGGTGGCTGGTCGACCTCACCGCGCACCAGGTCAGGCAGGCGCCCGCCGACGCCTCCGATGCCTCCGGCGACGGCGGCGAGCCGGTGACGCTCCGGCTGACGCCGACCGAATGGCGAATCCTGGAGATCCTGCTCCAGCGGCCGGGGCAACTGGTCGGATCGGCGCAGCTGCTGACCGCGGTCTGGGGACCCGGCTTCCAGC
The DNA here is from genome assembly GCA_052144275.1 of Streptosporangiaceae bacterium. Taxonomy (GTDB): domain Bacteria; phylum Actinomycetota; class Actinomycetes; order Streptosporangiales; family Streptosporangiaceae; genus Palsa-504. Next base: position 5,113 of record JBKQQQ010000642.1, on the reverse strand, counting down.
AGCTGACCAACTACCTCCGCTTCCACATGGCCCGGCTGCGGCGCAAGCTGGAGGACAACCCGGCGCGGCCCCGCCATCTGCGCACCGAACCCGGCATGGGCTACCGCTACCAACCGTGAGGCACTGGTCCCAGGTAGGGTATCTGCCTGGGCCGACGGCCTTGCGCTGTGTTCGATTCGTGCTGCCCGGCAGCAGTGATGGGTCGCGTGGGCGGCCGTGCCCGGGCTGCATGGCGCGCAGAGGCCCGGGATTTATGCTCATGGCTAATTAGGTGAGCCGGGAAGCCTACCTGCTGGGCAGCTAGCTCCGGGGCGAGGAATGACATCGGCCCCTTCCTGGCTGAGGAAGGTATGCCGGAGGATGTCTGAGTGCTGGGAATCCTGTTGTTCTGTGCCGGGGTGGTGGTGAGCCTGGCGGCGAGCTGGCTGCTGGTCTCGCGGCTAGAGCGGCTCGGGGAGCGGGCCGGGTTCTCCGAGGCGTGGCTGGGGCTGGTCGCGGCGCTGGCCGCCGATGCCCCGGAGATCACCGCCGCGGTGACCGCGCTGGCGCGGGGCCAGGCCAGCGTCGGGGCGGGCGTGGTGATCGGGTCGAACGTGTTCAACCTGGCGGCGCTGCTCGGGCTGGCGGCGGTGGTGGCCGGGTGGATCAGCTTCCACCGCCGGGTGGTGGTCCTGTCTGGGGTGCCCGCGGTGTGGGTGGCCGCGGTGTGCCTGCTGACGGTGGCTGCGGTGGTCGCCCCGGCGGCCGGGCTGGCGCTGGCGGCCGCGGTGGTGGTGCCGTACGTGGCGGCCCTGGGGATGCGCCGCGCGCGGATGGAGCGCCTGCGGCTGCCGGCCGGGTGGGTCCGGTGGCTGGTGGCGGCGGTGCACGAGGAGGAGACCGAGCTCGCCGAGGCGATCAGGCCCCGCCCGGGCACCTGGCGTGACGCGGTCGCCGCGATGGCGGCGCTGATCGCGGTGGTCGGGGCGAGCGCGGTCATGGAGGTGGCCGCCACGGCTGCGGGCCGCCGGTACGCGGTCGCGGACATCGTGACCGGCGGTCTGGTGCTGGCGGTGGTGACCAGCCTGCCGAACGCGGTGAGCGCGGTGTACCTGGCCCGGCGTGGCCGCGGCGCCGCGGTGTTGAGCACCGCCCTGAACAGCAACGCGATCAACGTGGTGGCCGGGCTGCTGATCCCGGCGAGCCTGGCCGGGCTCGGGCCGCGCTCCGGGCAGGGCACGCTGGTGGCAGCGTGGTACGCGGGCTTGACGGTGCTCGCGCTCGCGCTGGCGTTCCGCGGACGGGGCCTGGGCCGCGCGTCCGGCACGGCGATCATCGCGGGATACCTGGCGTTCGTGACCGCCCTGATCGTCACCGTGGAACAAGGAGGCGTCCGCCCGGCGGCGGCCGTGTTCCCGGCCGCCGCCACTGCCGCGGCCGGTGCGCTGCTGCTGACCTGGCCGGCCCGGTCGCGGACCGTGGCGGCTGGCCCGGGCGGCCTGTGGCAGCGGGAATCGGCGCTGCCCGGATGGAGCATCGGCCGCCTGTGGCGGCTCAGCCTCACCTTGTGCTGCGTGGTGGCGGCTTGCGACGCGGCCAGCGGCCCGCACCTGATCCTGATCGGCCTGCTGATCGCCGGCCCGTGCTGCGCGCTGCTGACCGCCCGGTGGGCGCTGACCGCCGCGGCCAGCGGCTTCGCCATGGCGCTCGGGGTCGCGCTCGGCGTCCCCGACCAGATCTTCGCGACCATCACCCAGTACGCGTTCCTGGCCGCCGTCGCGGCCGTCGGGACGACCGCCACCGTCGGCGCGGCGGTCCTCCAGCGCCAGCGTCCATGATCGCCGTCCGGATTGGCTGCAACTGCTGCTCACTGGACAGGGTTCTTCCGATACCTGCCGCGTCGCGGATTCTCCGCTGAAAGGCTCGCCACTAGTCCGATATCACCATCGGCATGGGACGCTATGGTGAGTTGTTCGAATACGACGACGAAAGCGGCCTCGCTATCGCGGAATCCAGCGCCGGACGTGGGCATACCACGGCATAACCTGGAGGTGAGCAGGCCAGCTGCCTGGGATGACCGGGCCATGCGGACCCTCCCTGCCTGGCTGGAGGTCAGTAATGGCGGACCGCGGGCAGCTACGCGTCTACCTCGGCGCCGCGCCGGGTCTGGGCAAGACCTACGCCGTGCTCGGTGAGGCGCGCCGCTGGGCCGGACGGGCACCGACGTGGTGGTCGGCTACGTGGAGACCCATGGCCGGGCGCTCACCGCCGCGCTACTGGAGGGGCTGGAGGTTATGCCCCGTAGGACGATCACTCGTCCCCGGCAACCTCGCTCGCTCGTTCCAGTTCGCCGGACGGGCAACCGCAGTGCCGACAACTGCGCCGGATAAGCTGGTGGCGGCGCGCCGGGAAGTCTGGTCGGCACCCATCCGGTGGGCTGAACGGGCGAGGTCAGCGGCATGCGCGGTGTAGAGACCATCTTGTTCCTGGTCGTGCTGGGCACGGTGGTCGCGGCTTTCGCCGGCCGGCTTCGTGTCCCGGCGCCGTCCTTGCTGGTGATCGCCGGGCTGGTGGTGGCCCTGCTGCCGGGGTTCCCGCCGGTCCATGTGCCACCTGAGGTGGTCAGCCTGGTGGTGCTGCCGCCGCTGTTGTACGCGGCGAGCGAGGAACTGCCGTGGCGTGATCTGCGGGCGGTGTGGCGGCCGGTGACCGTCCTGGCGGTTGGCCTGGTGCTAGCGTCGGCGGCCGCGGTCGCCGCCGTGACGTGGGCGGTGGCGGCTGTCCCGGTGAGCATGGCCTTCGTGCTTGGCGCGGTGCTGGCCAGCACGGACCCGGTGGCGGTTAGCGCGCTGGGGCGGCGGTTGTCGCTGCCGCCGAGGGTGCAGGCGCTGGTGCAGGCGGAGAGCCTGTTCAACGACGCGACCAGCCTGGTGCTGTTCCAGATCGCGGTCTCCTTCGCGGTGGCGGGGACAGCCGGCCCGGCCGTGGCCGGGGGCGTGCTGGCGCACGCCGCCGGGCAGTTCGCGGTCCTGGCGGCCGGCGGCGCGGCGGTGGGGGCCGTGATCGCGGCCGGGGTCATCCCGGTGAGGCGCCGGATCACCGATCCGGTGCTGGAAACCGTGCTCGCGCTGGTCACCCCGTATGCGGCGTTCGTGCTCGGCGAGGTGCTGCACGTGTCGCCGGTCATGGCGGTGATCGTGACGGGGCTGGTGATCGGCGCACGGCGGGACCGGATCACCACCGCGCAGACCCGGCTGCAGCTGCACTCGGTCTACCAGACGGTCATCTTCCTGCTGGAAAGCGTGGTGTTCAGCCTCATCGGCCTGCAGCTGCCGACGCTGATCCGTGACCTGTCCGGGGCCGAGGCGTGGCCGGCCGAGGCGCTCGCGGTGACCGGGACGCTGATCGTGATCCGGATCGTGTGGGTGTTCCCGCTGTCCGCGGTCATCCAGCGGCGCGGCGGCGCCCGGCGCCCGTCCTGGCCGGTGCCCGCCGTGGTGTCCTGGGCGGGGGCCCGCGGAGTCGTGCCGCTGGCCGCGGCGCTGTCGATCCCGCTGACCACGGCGAGCGGGGCCCCGCTGCCGCGGCGTGACCTGATCCTGGCGATCGCCACCACGGTGATCGTGGTCTCGCTCATCGTGCAGGGGCTCACCCTGGAACCGCTGGTCCGGCGGGCCGGGATCGCCCGGCCGGACGCCGCGCGCCATGAGGAGACCATGGCCCGGCTGCGCCTGGCCGAGGCGGCCCTGGCCCGGCTCGACGAGCTCGCCGCCGGCGACTGCGCCGCCGATGACGTGATCGACCGGGCCCGCGCCAGCTTGCAGGCCAGGCTCGGGCACACCCGCGCCCGCCTCGACGGGACCCGGGCGCCGGAGCCGGACGGCCTGACCGACCGGGAACTGCGCCGCGACCTTAATGCCGCCGAGAACGCCGAACTCGCCCGCCTCTACGACGACGGCACCATCAGCCCGGCCACCCGCCAGCGGCTGCAGCGCGGCCTGGACCTGGAGGCCACCCGGCTCAGCGAGCAACGCTGACATCGGCGTGCCGAGCTTCCCCGAATACAGCCCCGGATTGCGCTAGTTCCTCAGGCAGCGGGCCTGTCGTGGTCGCGGAGGACCTGCTCCGGGGTCAGTGACCGGCGCCAGAACGCCCTTGCCAGGCGGCCATGCCCGAGTTCGCCGACTAGGGCGGGCGGTGGGATGGCGACGACGGGACACTGGGCACGGGCCAGGCAGTAGCGGCTCACCTTGGAAAAGGCCAGCCGCCCCAGCGCGCCCCGGCGGCCAGCGCCCACCACCAGCACATCGTCAGGGCGGCTGGCCAGGTTGACCAGCACCCAGCCCGCCGGCCCGCGTTCGACGTGCGGCTGTACCGCGGATCGTCGGGAACGTCGCCCCAAACTGCCATCAGCGCGTCCCGGAGCCGCTGGCAGGCGAGGTCCCGGCACGTCTGCCTCAGGTCGCCCGACGGCCCGACCCAGTCACCGCCAGGCAGTTCCCAGGCGATGACCGGGATCAGCACCGCATCGAGGGCGCATGCCAGGCCCTCCCCGTAGCGCAGTGCATGCAAGCTGCCTGGCGAGCCGCTCGTCCCAACGAGCACCCTGCCTACGCCGAACACCGTTCAGCCCGCTTTCTTGCCGGACTCTGGATGGCAGGACATCTGCTCACACCGTCTTCCGCGCAAAGCCCGCTCGCCCCAGGGCTTGACGGCACCGACGGTAGGCACCACTAGGACACGCAATCGCTCAGGGCTCACACGCGCCGGAATGGTAATCAGCTGCGCGGCACCGGCCGGAAACAGCGCCACCCGCCGCCACGGGACAGGAGATGCGATCGTGGGTGTGGCCAGGCTCGCCTCAGGCGAGCTGTCTGCTGGTACGCCGTTGGTAGTCATCAGGAAACCGCCGTCCACGAGTCCGAAGATCATGAACATCGCCGACCAGGCTTCCCGGCCCACCTGGTTTGATCCTAGGTCCCGCTGGCATACCTGCCAAGAGCGTATCCAGGAAGGCGTACTTGCTGAGCAGCACGAACAACGCAGCTCCCGCGGCCGACAGGGCGTTCGTGCGCAGGCCTGCAACCGCACCCGCCACTACCGTTCCAGGGCGTGACCGGCCCGCACCCGCACC
>JBKQQQ010000641.1:0-2964 GCA_052144275.1 Streptosporangiaceae bacterium | reverse complement strand
TGGCTGGGTGAGGGACGATGCCCGCGTTGACGAGGGATGACTGGATCGTCCCGTCGCCGCGCAAAGTGCGACGATCACCAGGCCACGTTCGTTGCGGGCCAGGGCGGCGGCTTCTTCCAGGGTCGTCACCGGACCTCCTTGCTGTCCAAGTTCCCTTCGCCAGGGACGAAGGGTCGCGCCTCCCGGGCGCTCTCGAAGTAGCCGGCGGCGGGGACCGCGAAGTGCGAGGCGAACACCGGCGCATCGAGGTAAGCGTGGTTCTCGATGCGGGTTTGGCGCGTCTCTCGCATCACTGCTCGATTGGTGTCGAAGGTGCTGCGAATCTCGGGGTCGGCCAGTAGGGAATGCGCACCGACTGGGCGCTTCATGGGCATGACCCGTCGGCCGGGCGCGGACGGCCGGTGCAGGCTCATGCCACTGAGCTGTTGGTACTGTCGGTCGCCGCGGCGACTACCGGAACCGTGACGTCGGCCTTGGCGGGCTGGCGTTTGGGGGTGAGCCCGAGGGAGACGACAACAGCGGCTGCGCACAGGGCGACGGCGACCCACCACAGCTCGTAGAAGCGGCTGGGATCCCCGGTGACTTCTGCCTTCCCGAGGACCACGACCAGGATCGAGGCGCCGAAGAGGCCGCCGAACTGGCGGGCGCTGTTGACCACCGCGCTGCCGGTGGCGCTCTGCTCAGGCGGCAGGTCAGCGGTGGCTGACCCGATGATGGTCGGGACGGTGAAGCCCAGGCCGAAGCCGATCACCACCCAGCCGGGCAGGATGGCTGCGGCGTAGTTGTGGACACCGTGGCGGAGCGTCAGGACCATGAGTACCTGGCCTGCAGCGGTGAGGACGAATCCGGAAGCGACCACGGCTCCGATCGGGAACCGCTGGTGCAAGCGCGGGACTATGAGGGACGACGCTCCGAGTACAGCGGCCGGCCCGGGTGCGAGGGCGAGTCCGGTGGTGATGGTTGACCAGTGCCACGACTGCTGGAGGAAGAGGCTGAGGCCGAGGAGCTGTATCCCTAGGATCGTCCCCGCGATGGCAATGGCGATGTTCGAAGCGCTGAACACCCGGCTCCGGAACATCTTCAGGTCGATTACCGGTACCGCGGCACGATTGGTGCTCACGACGAAGGCCACGGCAGCCGCAACGGCCACCACCCAGCTCCCGATGATCTTGGCCGATCCCCATCCCCAGGAGGACCCGTTGAGCAAACCAAGGGAGATGGCGCCGATCGTGACGACAATCATGAGGCTCCCGAACAGGTCCGGCATGCCCGTCGTGCGATCGTGGCGGACGTTGGGGATCATCTTCCAGGCCACGAGGACGGCAACGATGCCGATGGGGAGGTTGATGACGAAGATCCACCTCCAGCTCAGCGCAGTGAGCAACCCTCCGACTACCGGGCCGATCGAGCCGGCTGCTGCGCCGCTCACCGCCCACACTCGCACGCCGCGCTTGACTCGATCCGGTGGGAGCGTCGTCAGGACGAGACCGAGACTGGCCGGGATGATCATCGCGGCGCCGACCGCCTGCACGCACCGGAACCCTACGAGGACCCACAAGTCGGGGCTTAGCGCACAGGCCAGGCTCGCCACGGTAAAAACGGCCAACCCGAGGATGAAGGTGGCCTTGCGCCCGTACTTGTCGGCGAAGCGGCCGGCGGGGATGAGGAGCGCCCCGAAGAACAGGGCGTAGGCGTTGAGCACCCAGGCAACGTCGGAGAGCGAGGACTGGTAGTGCAGACCCACGCCGATGTCGTGAAGGGCGACGTTGACGACGAAGAGATCGAGCAGAGCCATCACGTTGGCCAGGGACAGCGTGGCCAGCACGATTCCGGGGTGCCCGTGCTGCGTCTCGACAGACGGGGAATCCGTCAACGCATCTCTCCCTGGAACTCGTGACGTGGGCTGGCCGGCGCACGTTCGCCCGGACCGGCAAGGCGGGGAGTGAACCACTGTTCGGTCCTTCGCGGCCATAGAGGTGGCATAGAGGTGGCATAGATGCGGCTGCAGCGCGTCGGGGAAGGAATGAGTCCCGCACCGCTTTGGCGGTTCCCTTCAACCGGTCACGGCGTGAGGGCATATCATAAACTGTATCAGATACTCTATTTTTGTGCGCCGCCCCTGCAGCAGTAGCTCCAACACAGAAGCACTACGGAGAGCATCTGCCAGTCAGTCGGCGAGTTGCGAGGATCAATGGGAGCGTCGCGGCGCCTACAGACGGGGCTGGGCCCGGCGGGGCCTGAGGTCCTCGATTCGATCGAGTACCTCGTCTAGCGCGGTTTCGAGAGGAGCAGGGTCGCGGTGCAGCTGCGCGAGCAGGGTCCCGCCTTCGACCGCAGCCAACAAGGCGACAGCCAGACGACCAGGGTCGGCCTTGCGGCGAAGATCCCCCTGCTCGTACATGGCCTCAAGGCCGTCCCGGATCGCCGCCTCCCACTGGTCGAATCCCCCGGCGAGGTCAGCCCGGCAATCAGGGAAGCCCTCCGCCAGCTCTGCGACCAACGATCCGAGCGGGCAGCCCCCTTCACAGTTCCTCTGGCGCTGAGCGTCGACCAGCAGGTCCCGCCAAGCTCGCAAAGCCTCCATGCTGTCCAGCCGGCCGAGCTGCGGTCGCACCGTTCCGAGGACAGCTTCGGTGTGGTAGGCGATGACGGCTCTGATCAGGGACTGCTTATCCCCGAAGTAGTGGTAGACCTGCGAGGCGCCGACACCGGCCGCCTTCTGGACATCGCCGAGGCTCGTGCCGGCAACGCCGTGCTCGAACATCAGCTCCGCCGCCACCGAGACGATCCGATCCCGGGTGGCCCGCCCCTTGGGAGTGAGCCTGCGCTGCTTCACGGCCAATTCGTTCGCTGCCATCAGTAGCCAGGACCGCAGAACCGTCCTGCTACGGTCCGCGCCACCCCGGGCCCCCTTCCGTTTCGCCTAGTGCCGCCCGGCACGTCAGCGGGTCGTTCCGCGGCCGG
>JBKQQQ010000640.1:0-17801 GCA_052144275.1 Streptosporangiaceae bacterium | reverse complement strand
CCGCGGTCACGCCCTGGCCGGCCAGGATCGCCTCGAACTCCTTCGCGGCGTCCAGGTTGCCCGGGCGGGGCAGGCCGTGCGAGATGATCGTGGACTCCAGCGCGACGACCGGCGTGCCGGCCCGCAGCGCGGCGCTGACCGCAGGGGACACCTCTACCAGGGACGACACGGGATCGATTGTCTCACTCCCGGTGCGGCTTGGGCCTAATACCCTTGCTCGCCGACGATGTTGAGCAGCGGCTCGCCCGCGGCGTAGCGGGCCAGCTGCTCCCGGACCACGGTCATGACGCGCGCCATGGCCGTGGTCATCGCGCCGGCCACATGGGGCGTGAGCAGCAAACCGGGCGCGGACCAGAGCGGATGCCCGGACGGGAGCGGCTCTGGGTCGGTGACATCCAGGGCGGCGCGCAGCCGCCCGGACCGCAGCTCGGCGAGCAGCGCGTCGGTGTCCACGATCGAGCCGCGGGCCGCGTTGACCAGCAGGGCGTGATCATGCATCTGGCCGAGGAACCGCGCGTCCACCAGCCCGGTGGTGGACGGGGTGACCGGGACCAGCAGGATCACGATGTCAGCCCTCGGTAGGGCGGCCGACAGGTCGTCCATGCTCGACACGCCGGGCCGGGCGTGCCGGGCGATGCGTTCCACCGTCACCCCGAACGGGGCCAGCAGGCGCTCGACCGCCTCGCCGATCGAGCCGTAGCCCACGATCAGCACGGTCTGGCCGGCCAGCGACTCGCTTCGGACCGGGTCCCAGGTACCCGCCAGCTGCGCGGCCACGAACCTGGGCAGCTGCCGCGTCTGCGCCAGGATCACGGCCATGACCCATTCGGCGACCGCGGGGTCGTGCACCCCCCGCGCGTTGCACAAGGTGACACCGGGCGGGACAAACGAAATCGCATTCTCGGCGCCGGCCGACATCAGCTGGATCAGCCGGAGCCGCGGCAGCTTGGACAGCACCGGCATCCGGGATGGCGGCACCCCGAACGGCAGCACCACCACCTCGACCTCATTGGCCGAATCGGGCAGTTGCTCTCCCCCGGTCCACACGTCGGCGGTCATCCCGGCGGGCAGCCCGCCCATCAGCTCAACCGAATCCGGCTCAGGAAGCCACACCCTGATCGTCGAGGACGCCATGACCGCGAGGCTACCCGGCCCAGCGTTATCCGGCCCAGCGTTATCCGGCCCAGTGTTATCCGGCAGGGCGCGACCGGCTGTCCGCAGCCCCGCAGGACCGAGTTTTCGTCACTTTCCGTTACGCGTTACCGGCCCGCGCCGGAGCCCTCCAGAGCCCGCTGCCACGACTCGGGCACGTGATCCGCCGGGGCCGCGTTCACCGCGCCGATGATGACGACCGGGCACCGGGCGGCGCGCAGGCAGACCCGGATGACGGGCCCCGCGGCCCGGTACGGGTCGGGGCCGTGCGAATTGCGCCCGAGCACCAGCATGTCGGCGTCCGCCGCCTGGTCGAGCAGGACGCGCGCGGCGAGCCCTTCGGAGATCTCGGTGCGCACGCTGACGCCCGGGAACATGCTCAGCGCCTCGCTGACCGCCGTGCGCAGCACGTCACGGGCGGCACCCCAGCTTCCGCCCGACTGCCTCGGCGCCGGGACGGCATAGCTCGCGACCTGGTGACAAGCGGCCTCCAGGGCCAGCACGGCCAGGACCTCCGCGGCGCGCAGGCTCGCCTCCCGGCACGCCCATCTGAGCGCGGCCACGGACTCCGCTGAGCCATCGACGCCGACGACTATGCGCCGAACATCCGAATCTTTCGCCATGACGATCCTTATCCGTTCGCCACCTCTGACCCGCAGGGCCGTCCCGCCACAGCCGTCTCGTCAGGGTTCTCTGATCGTTACTGACAGCTTCCGATCCTAGACCGCGAGAAGGTCTCCTGACGAGAGGCGCGAACCGCTTTTGCCGGCGACGCTGCCTGTGCCACGAGACCTCGCGGTTATCGTACCGTTATTGGGTGCCTGGGCGAAATGTGTCATGTGACCGCCTGATCCGGCTAGTAACCCTCTTGCGGGGATCTTGGTGAGGGTCCGCGACGCGCGCCGGTGGGCGGCCGTCGCCGTCGGCCTGGCCGTGCTCTGCGGCCTGCCGGTGGTCGCCAGCGCGCTGCCCGTCAGCGTGCCCGCGCTGACCGCCAGCCAGCTCCGCGGACGCATCCTGGCCTCGGCGGATGAGTCCTATGCGGGGTACGCGGAAAGCAACGCGACGTTCGGGCTGCCGCCGCTGGCCGGCCTGACCGGCCTGACCTCATTGCTCGACGGCGTGACGAAGATGCGGGTCTGGCAGGCGACGGCCACCCGGTGGCGGGTCGACGTGCTCTCCGACGCCGGAGAGCGCGACACCTACCAGGTCAGCGGCTGCCGCTCCTACATCTGGGATTCCGGCGCCGAGTTGCTCACCGAGGTCCGTGGTCGGCAGACGTTCCGGCTGCCGCGCCCGGCCGACCTGGTACCGCCGGCCCTGGCGCTGCGCCTGCTGTCCGAGGCCGGCCGACAGGCTAAGTTCAGCGTGATCGCGCCGGCGCGGGTCGCGGGCCGCAGCGCGGCCGGCCTGCGGATGACGCCGGCCGATCCAGCGTCCACCGTCGGCCATGTCGACATCTGGGCCGACCCGGCCAGCGGGCTGCCGCTGATGGTCGAGATCTTCAGCCGCGGTTCGGCCCGCCCGGCGCTGGAAAGCCAGTTCTTCCAGGTCAGCCCGTGGCGGCCGGATCCGCGGGTGCTGACGCCGGTGCGGGCCTCCGGCACGGGCTTCACCGTAACCGGCACCGGCAACCTGGCCGGGGCGCTGAGCAACCTGGGGGTGCTGGCGCTGCCCGGGCAGCTGGCGGGCCGGGACCGCCTCTCGGTGCCGGAGGGGTTCGAGGCGATCGCCGCTTACGGCGGCGGGCTGGCCACGTTCGTCGTCCTGGGGGTACGCGGCTCGGCCGGGCAGAACCTGGTCACCGACGCGCTGTCGGACGGCGGCACGGCCCTGAACATCCAGGGCGCCAGCGGGGTGCTGATCAGCGCGCCGCTGATCAACGCGGTTCTGGTCCGCCCGGACGGCTGGTCCCTGACCTACCTGATCGCGGGCACGGTCGATTCCGCGCTGCTGGAGCAGGCCGCGGTCACGATCACCACCCAGGACGCCTCCTCATGATCAGCACCAGGGCTCTGACCAAACGCTACGGCGCTGTCACGGCGGTGCAGTCGGTTGACCTCGACGTCCGCGAAGGCGACCGGTACGGCCTGCTCGGGCCGAACGGGTCGGGTAAGACCACGCTGGTCCGCATGCTGCTCGGCCTGGTCTACGCGACCAGCGGCCAGATCGAGGTGATGGGCCAGCGGATCCCCAGGAACGTGCGCGAGGTGCTGCCGCAGATCGGCGCGCTGATCGAGGAGCCCGCCGCCTACCCGCACCTGTCCGGCCGGGCGAACCTGGCGCTGCTCGACGCGGCCGGCCCGGGCGGGCGGACCGCCCGGCGCACCCGCGGTAAGCGGATCGACGAGGCGCTAGAGCAGGTCGGGCTGGCCGGGGTGGGCCGCCGGCCGGTCAAGGCCTACTCGCTGGGCATGCGGCAGCGCCTGGGGCTGGCCGCCGCGCTGATGCGCCGCCCGCGGCTGCTCATCCTGGACGAGCCCGGCAACGGCCTGGATCCCCGCGGGATCCGCGATCTGCGGGCGCTCATCATCGGACTGAACGAGGCCGGGGTGACCGTTTTCCTGTCCAGTCACCTGCTGGCCGAGGTCGAGCAGCTGTGCACCAGGGTCGGGGTCCTGGACGCCGGGCGGCTGGTGCTCCAGGACGACCTGGCCGTCTTGCGCGCACCGACGGGCCGGATCGTGGTCGACACCCCCGACGCCGACCAGGTCGCCGCGATGCTCGACGGGCAGGTGGAACACCGTGACGGGCAGCAGCTGCTGGTCCGCTACTCCGACGCGGCCGCGCTCAACGCACGGCTGGTCGGGGCCGGCCTGCGGGTCAGCGCGATCGGCCCGCACCAGCGCACCCTGGAGGAGATCGTGCTGTCGGTGACCGGGACGGGCTCGGACCACATCGGTGGCCCCACATGATCGGGGTCGAGCTGGTCAAGCTGCTGCGGCGGCCGCGCACGTGGATCAGCGTGGTGCTGACCTGCGCGCTGCCGTTCGTGGTGGCGGTCTTCATCACGATCACCCACCTGACCCCGCCGCCCGGCCAGGGCAGCGCGTTCCTCTCCGCCGTGCTGCAGGACGGCGCACTGTACCCGGCGGCCGCGCTCGCGCTCGTGCTGCCCGTGTTCCTGCCGGTCGCGGTGGCGGTCGTGGCCGGCGACTCCATCGCGGGCGAGGCCACCATGGGCACGCTCCGCTACCTGCTGGTGCGCCCGGTCGGGCGGACCCGGCTGCTGGTCGCCAAGCTCGTCTCGGTCGCCGCGTACGTCCTGCTCGTGGTGCTGGCGGTGACCTTCACCGCCTACGCCACCGGGGTCTTCCTGCTGGGCCCGTCCCAGGCCGCCGCCGTCGGGCAGGCTCCCCCGGGCGGCGGTGCCGCCGGTCCCGGCGGCGTGGCCGGTACCGGGGTGGCCGGCCAGGCGCCGACCGCGGGGCAGGCGGCGGGAGGCGCCGTCACCTCGCTGTCCGGCGCGCCGCTCAGCCTGCTACAGCTGGCCGAACGGATCGCCGGCGCGATCGCCTTCATCACCGTGTCCATGCTCGGCGTCGCCGCGATCGCGCTGTTCCTGTCCACCATCACCGATTCGGCCCTCGGCTCGGCCATGGGCGCGCTGGCCGCGCTGGTGGCCAGCGAGATCCTGGTCACCCTCAATGCGGCGACCGTGGTCCAGCCCTACCTGCCGACCCGGTACTGGCTGGCCTGGATCGATTTCTTCCGTCAGCCCATCTTCTGGCGAGATATCCAGCGAGGGTTTGGGATACAGGTGGTGTACGTGGTGGTATTCCTGGCCGCCGCCTGGGCGAACTTCTCCACCAAAGACATCACCGCCTAACCGGGGCGGGGTCCCGGCGGCTAAAGACCGCCCAGCATGGAGCTCACCTGGAACTGCTGGTTCAGCATGTGGAACTGGTACATCTCGTTCGCCACCCGCTGCACGCGGGCCTTGTCGATGTCCGGCGCGACGTTCAGCGGGTAGGCCTCTATCGACATCACCGAGGCGATCATGGGCGGGACCGCGTACGGGGAGGGCAGCTTCTCCATCGCCTGCTCGACGGCGCTTCGCTGGGTGTCGGCGATCTCCTGGCCCTGCTGCAGCGCGTCGAGGAACGCCGCCAGCGTCCGCGGGTACTTCTTCGCCCAGGCCTTGGTCACTACGTACCAGCCGACCGGGAAGCTCGTGGTCGCGCCCTGATCGAGATCGCAGAGTTCCTGCAGGCCCATGGTGGCCGAACCCGCGCTGCCGAACGGCTCGGGGAGCCAGGCCGCGTCGATGACGTGGCGCTGCAGGGCCTGCGCCATTTCCGGGAATGGCTTGGCGACGAAGTGCACCTTGCTGACCGACAGCCCATGCTCCTGCAGGACCGAGCTGATCAGCAGGGTGCCAATGTTGTCCAGCACGTTGACGCCGATCTTGCGGCCCTCAAGCCCGGCGATCGAGGTGATCGGCGAGCCGGCCAGGGTGTACAGCGCCTGATTGTCCGGCTGCATCAGCGAGCCCTCGGCGACGATCTCCAGGTTCGACTTGCCGGTCACCTGATCCTGGATGTAGGAGACCGCGTTTCCCGCGGTGATGTCGAACTCGCCGTCGTTCTGGCCCTTGGTGGCGTCGGCGCTGCTGACGATGGAATCGATGGTGACGTGCAGGCCCTCTCGCGCGAACAGCCCCTCGTCCTCGGCGATGTACAGGCCGGCCTCGTCCGCGACGGGCACCGCGCCGACCGTCAGGTTCGTCTTCTCCAGGCCCGACACGGTGGGCATGCCGCTGCTCGAACTCGAACTCGCGCACCCGGCGCCGAATAGGACCGATACCCCAAGGCAGGCAACACTAATAACACGCAGGATTCCCCGTCCCATTTCTACTCTCTAGTAACGTGATGCAGTAAGGAGTTATGACGCCGCACGAATGGGTCCCACCCCCCGGGCGAACACGACGGAATGCTCGCTCCCGCTAGGATGTTAGCGCTCACTCGTCGCCCATGTGGTCATTTGTCATGTTTGCCGTATTACGTATTACGAACCGTCACCACCGAGGGTCTGCAGGGAGTGACAATCGGACGGACGGGGGGCCGTAAGGGCGGCGGAGCGCAGGGTGCGCAGGACGATGCCGACGACCAGGGGAGCGGTGGGGAGTTGGCCGTGGGCGATGGTGACGCCGGGGCAGATCGACTGGAGCGGCACGTTCACCGCGCCGGGCAGCCGGGCCGAATCGGGCGGCTGGACCACCTGGTCGTCGGTGGTCCACAGGGACAGCCACGGCGGGCGGGTGGCCGAGGCGGTCCCCTGCAGGCGATTCAGCATGGAACTGCCGGGCACGAGTTCCTCGCACGCGGCCGGGCAGGCGCCGGGCAGGTCGGTTGCGCCGACCGCGGCGAGGTCCGCGCCGTGCAGCGGAGAGCCCAGGGTGATGATCCGGCGGGCCTTGGCCACGCCGTCGTAGTCCACGTCCCACAGCCAGGCGACCACGCCCCCCGCCGAGTAGCCGATCACGGTCACCGGACCGGAGCCCGCGGCCAGCGCCTGGTTCACGTACCCGTTCAGCACGTTCGCCTGCACCTGGAGGTCGCCGGTGCCGTCGCCGGCCAGCTTGACCACGATCGCGCGGCCGCCGGCGGCCGTGATCTTGCTGGCCAGCTGGTCGAGCGCGGTCGTGCTCCCGCCGTAGCCCGGCACCAGCAGCACGTCGCCCGGATGGTTCTCATTGGCGCTGGTAACGGCGGGCTGGCCGGCCAATGCGCGCACCGTGGCGGCGACGCCGCCCGCCACGACGACCAGGGTCAGGACGGCCACGAGCAGCTTGCGCCTGCGGCTCAGGCCGCCCCACCAGGCGATCGGAGGCACTCCCCCATGGTGCGCCGGCCGACCGCCCGCGTCCAACCCGGCGGGTCCTAGAAGGTATGGGTGAGGACGGTCAGGTGGCTGCCGGCCTGGCCTTTGCGGACGCGGACCTGGGCGGGGATGCGCTGCCTGAGCTCTGCGACGTGGCTGACGATGCCGACCATGCGGCCGCCTTCCCGCAGGCCGTCGAGCACGCTCATCACCTCTTCGAGGGTGTCCTCGTCCAGGCTGCCGAAGCCCTCGTCGACGAACAGCGCCTCGATCCTGGTGCCGCCCGCCTCGGCGGTGACCACGTCGGCCAGGCCGAGGGCGAGGGCCAGGCTGGCCAGGAACGTCTCGCCGCCGGAGAGCGTGCTGGTGTCGCGGTCCACCCCGGTCCAGCTGTCGCAGGCGAGCAGGCCGAGGCCGGACCGGCCCGCGCCGCGGCGGGCGTCGGTGTGCACGAGCGAGTAGCGGCCGGAGGTCATCTTGAGCAGCCGCTCGCTGGCGGCGGCCGCGACCTCCTCCAGGCGGGCGGCGAGCACGAACGACGACAGGGTCATCCGCAGCGTGTTCGCGCCTAGGCCGGCCGCCAGGTCGGCGATCCTCTTGGCCTCGGCTGCCTTCTCGGCCAACGGCTTCAGGTCCGCCAGGCGCGCGGTGAGCTGGGGGGCGAGGTCGGCGAGCTGTTCGGCCTTGTGCTGGGCGCGGTCGTAGGCGGCTATGGCGTCGTCGTGGGCCTTGCGGGCCGCCTCGACCGCCGCCTGCGTGCCGGCCAGGTCGGCGGGCGGGTCGAGCGGCACGTCGAGGTCGGGATCGGCGAGCAGTTCGCCGACGGCCCGGGCCGAGGCCTCGTGCTCCCGGATAGCCTGGTCGGTCGCGGTCCGCCAGGCGGCGTCCCGCCGGGCGTGGCGGACCGTGTCCAGGTCGGCGAATCCGGCCTCGGCCGCGGTCTGGACGGCGTCGGCTTGGGCGCGCCGGGCGTCTTCGGCGGCGCGGGCGGTGGTATCGGCTGCGTCGGCGGCGGCGATGAGCACGTCGGCGGCCCGGCGGGCGGCGCTCAGCGCGGTGTCCAGGTCGGGCTGGCCGCCGAGCTGGGCCAGCAGCGACTCGCGGTGCCGGGCGGAGCGCTGGCCGGCCTCGGCCGCCTGGCGGAGCGCGGACTCGCGCTGTTCGCATCGCTCGGCGAAGCGCTTCTCGGCGGCGGTGAGGGCCTGGTCGAGGGCGTCAAGCGCGGCCTGGAGATCGCCGTGCCTGGCCGCGTCGCCGGCCAGCCGGGCCGTCTCGGTCTGCCGTTCTCTGGCGGCCGACTCGAGCCTGGATGCGTCGGCGCGCAGCGAGGTCAGGTCGGCGGCGAGGGTGAACCCGGCGTCGGCGAGCCGGGCGGAGAGGTCGGTGACACGGACGTCGGCCGCGCCCAGCTTCGCGCCGATCGTCTCGGCCTGCTCCGCGGCCCGGGCGGCCTCGGCCGCGGCGGCCTCTTCCTGCTCGCGGGTCACCCGCTCGCCGCGAAGCTCGCACAGCTCGGGATGGTCAAGCGAACCGCAGACCGGGCAGGGGGCGCCGTCGACCAGGGTGGCGGCGAGCTCGGCACGCATGCCGTCGATGCGTGTCATGCGCAGCTGGGCCGCTTCGGCGAGGAGCTCGGCCATCTCGATCTTCGCGTCGATGTAGGCGTCCTCCTGGCGGCTCTTCTCGACGCGGGCACTGACCAGGGCGCTCGCGTCGGCCGCGGCACGGCCGTAGCGATCGGCTTCGGCCTGGGCGGCGGGGAGCTGGTGGCCGGCCTCGGCCGCCTGATCGCGTTCGCCGCTCAGCCCGGAACGCTGCCGCTGCCGGGCGGCGAGCTCGGTGGCGGCGGCGTCGATCTGGGCGGCCAGCGTCGCCGCGGCGGCGCTGGCGGCTTCGGCGGCCTGGTCCTCGTCGGCTGCCTGCCGGGACACCGACCGCAGTGCCTCGAGCCGGCCGAGCTGGGTGACGTGCTCCTCGCCGACCGCCCTCAGCTCGGCCGCGGTGGCGGCGGGAGCAGCGTCGGCATCGCGCCTGGCCTGCTCCTCTGCCTCGCGGGCCGCGTCGAGCACGCGGCCGGTTCGTTCGGCCTCGGCGAGGGCGTGCGCCACGTCCGCGGCGCGGACGGCGGCGGCGAGCTCGGCGCGGCGTTCGGCCATGCTGGCTTTTGCCGCGGCCAGGTTGTCCCTGGTCTTCAGCGCGTCGGCGCGCCGCCGCTGCCGGTCGGCCAGACGCCCGGCCGCACGCTGCCGGTCAAGCGCCCGGTCGAGCTCCTGCCGGTTGGCGGCGACCTGGCCCTGGCAGGCGGCGGCTTCGGCGACGGCGACCAGGGCCAGCTGGGCGGCCCACTGGGCGTCTGGCAGGGCCTGGGCGGACGGGGGCGCGTCTGCCGCTTCGTCGCCGGGCACCGGGACGCCGGCGGCCTGGGCGACCCGGGCCAGCAGCCCGGAGATCGTGATCTCGGCCGCCAGGACCTCGTCCGCCGTGGCCTTGCGGCGACGGGCGAGCCACTCCTCCACGGCGTGGAACCGGTCGGTGCCGAAGAGCCGCTGCAGCAGCTTGGCCCGGTCGCCGGCGTCGGCGTGCAGGAACCTCGCGAACTCGCCCTGCGGCAGCAGCACGACCTGGAAGAACTGGTCGGCGGACATCCCCATCAGGTCGGCGATCTCGGTGTCCGCCTCCCCGGCCCGGGTGGAGACGGCCTGCCAGGCTGCGTCGGCGAACTCCTCGAGCAGCACCTTCGCCTGCTCGGTCGTGGTGCCGGTGCCACGGAGCTTGGGGCGTTCCTGCTCCGGTTTGCGGGTGATCCGCATCCGGCGGCCGCCGATGGTCGCCTCGAGCTGGACCTCGGTCGAGGTGCCCGGCGCCGCGTGATCCGAGCGCAGCCGCCTGGCCTTGCCTCGCTCACCGGGCACCCGGCCGTACAGGGCGAACCCGATGGCGTCGAGCAGCGTGGTCTTGCCCGCGCCCGTCTCGCCGTGCAGCAGGAACAGCCCGGACGAGGCCAGATCGTCGAAGCTGACCTCTACCGTGCCGCCGAACGCGCCGAACGCGGTCACGCGCAGCCGGTGCGGGCGCATCAGCAGGCCGCCCCTTCGGCATCGGTGCGGACGGCCTCGAACGCGCTCCGCAGCAGTCGTTCCTCGCCTGGCGTGGGCGGCGCGCTGCTGACGTGCCTGACGAACTCGGCGGCGATGGACTCATCGTCGCGGCCCGCGACCCTGGCCCGGTAGCCCCGCCCGTCGGGCACGGCCCCCTCCGGCTCGAACGCGAGCACCAGGACATGCGGGAACCGGGCGCGCAGGGCGTCCATCGCCCCTTCCGGGCGCCTGGGGTCGGTGAGCGTGACGGACACGAAGTCGTCCTGGTGCCCGGTGTAGGCGGCCGAGCCGAGCAGGTCGGCGAGCCGGCCGCGGAGCACGCTCAGCCGCCGGAAGGTGGGCGCGGGCACCTGCTCCGCGTGCGCCGTCCCGGTGCCGTCCAGCTCGACCAGCCAGCTGCCCTTCCGGTGCGAAGCCTCGGAGAACGAGTACGGCAGCGGGGAGCCGCTGTAGCGCAGGTGCGGAGCGATGGTCTGCTGGCCGTGCAGGTGGCCGAGGGCCACGTAGCCGAAGCCGCCGAACAGCTCGGCGGGCACCTGGCCGACGCCGCCGACCGTGATGTCGCGCTCGGATTCGCTGGCCGCTCCCCCGGTGACCCAGCCGTGCGCCAGCACGACGCGGCGACCGATGCCGCGGACTTCGGCGTCGGCCCGGATGCAGGCGACGGCGTGCCCGAGCACCCCGGCGTGCCCGCGGGGTACCTCACCCGGTGCGGGAAGCTCGCCGCGGACGGCGTCCGGCTCGAGGTAGGGCACCCCGTACACGGCCACCGGTCCGTAGGCGTCGGTGAGCACGACCGGCCGGGCCAGCGCGCCGAGCCGGGTGCGCAGGTGCACACCCGCCTTCTCCAGCAGGCCGCTGCCGAACCCGAGCCGGCGGGCCGAGTCGTGGTTGCCGCTGATCAGCACGACGGCGGCGCCGGTGTCGTGCAGCCGCAGCAGCGCGTCCTCGCACAGCTCGACAGCGTCGACCGGCGGCACCGCGCGGTCGTAGACGTCCCCGGCGACCAGCACCGCGTCCACCTTCTCGGCGCGGGCCACGTCCACCAGGTGATCGAGGAAGGCTGACTGCGCCGCCCGGAGATCCGCGCGGTGCAGTGACCGGCCGAGGTGCCAGTCCGACGTGTGCAGCAAGCGCATGGCCCGGACCCTAGCGGAGAGCACCGACATTACGCCGCGGTACGCGCCGGCCGTTCAGCCAATGAGGCAGGATCGCATTTATGCGCCGCTGTGGTCGTATGCCATCGGCGGTTGCACCAGGATGCGTACTCTAGCTGAGCATGAGTGCGCAGCGGCGCTACCTGACGTTCGCCACGGCAGCCGTGCTGCTCGGTGGCGCCCTATTGAGCGGTTGCAGCAGCTCACCGCCTCTGCCGCAGACAACAGCGAACGCCTACCTGGCGGCCTGGGCCCGGCAGGACTGGGCGTCGATGCGGCAGCTGACTACAGACCCGCCGGCCGACTTCACGTCGGTGAACCAGGCCGCGTTCCGCAACCTGACCGTCCGCCAGGCCAGCTTCGCGGCCGGGCCGATGCACACGAACAACTCGGCGGCCAGCGCGCCTGTCACCGAGCGGCTCACGCTGGCCGGCCTGGGCACGGTCACCATCAAGTCCTCCCTGCAGCTCGTGCTGGTGCAGGGCAAGTGGCTGGTGAAGTGGTCGCCGGCCACGATTACGCCGCGGCTGGGCACCGGGGACCAGCTGTCCCTGCAGACGACCTGGCCGGCCCGCGCGGCCATCCTCGGCGCGGACGGCACTCCGCTGACCAGCCAGGGCCAGGTGGTGACGGTCGGCGTCGAGGGCGCACGGATCAAGGACGCCGCCTCGCTAAGGTCGGCGCTGGTCGCGGCAGGCGCCCCCGCGGCCGCGGTCAGCGCCGCGATCACCGCCGCAAAGACCCATCCGACGTACTTCGAGCCGGTCTTCACCGTGACCCGGGCGCGCTACGACCAGCTCGAGCCGACCATCTACCCGATCCCGGGCACGGTGTTCCAGTCCAGCACCGCGCTCAGCGCCGTCACGCCCGGCCTGACCGCCGGGGTCGTCGGCACCGTCGGCCCGGTGACCGCGCAGGAACTCAGCCAGCTCGGCGCGCCGTACGCCGCGCAGGACGACGTCGGCCAGACCGGCCTGGAGCAGGCGGACGAGCGCCAGCTGGCCGGCACGCCGGGCGCCACCGTGTCGGTGGTCTCCGCCGGCGGCGGGCACGTCGCGACGGTGGCGACGCTGCCGCCGCACCCCGGCACTCCGGTCACCACGACGATCCAGCCTGCGGTGCAGCGGGCCGCCGAGGCCGCCCTGGCCGGGGAGAAGAAGAGCGCCGCGCTGGTGGCGGTGAACGCCTCCACCGGGGCGGTGCTCGCCGTCGTGTCGGCCAACTCCGGCTTCGACCAGGCCATCGACGGCGGCTTCCCGCCCGGCTCGACCTTCAAGGTGATCACGTCCACCGCGCTGATCAGCCGCGGGCTCAGCCCGCAGTCGGCGGCCAGCTGCCCGGGCACGGCCACGGTCGACGGCGAGGTGTTCCACAACGCCGAGGGCGAGGCGCCGGTGAGCAACCTGCTGCAGGCGTTCACCGAGTCGTGCAACACCGCCTTCATCAAGCTCGCCACCGGGCACCTGTCGCCGCCGGACTTCCCGGCGACGGCGGCGATGTTCGGGCTGAGCAAGAGCCCGCACATCGGGCTGACCGCCTTCGGCGGGTCGGTCCCGCAGCCGACCGACCAGGCTGACCTGGCCGCCACGTCCATCGGGCAGGGCCGGGTCCTGGTCTCACCGCTGGGCCTGGCGATGGTAGCGGCGGCCGCCGATACCGGCACGGTGCGCGCGCCGCGCCTGGTGACGGCCGGTGCCAGCCCATCCGGTGCCAGCTCGCCCGGTGCCAGCTCGCCAGGGAGCCAGGCGACGGGCCAGCTGCCGGCCTCGGTGGTCAGGGACCTGCACGAGATGATGGCCTCGGTGGTCGCCCGGGGCACCGCGGCAGGTCAGGGCCTGCCGTCGGGCACCTACGCCAAGACCGGGACCGCGGAGTACGGCACGAGCAAGCCGCTGAAGATCGACGCGTGGCTGATGGGCTTCAAGGGCAACATCGCGTTCGCCGCGCTGGTGGTCAACTCCGCTGGGGACGGCGGGCCGACCTGCGGCCCGATCGTGGCCAGGTTCCTGAACGGGCTTTAGTGCGCCGTGGCGCGTGCGGTGCTGGCGGCGAGCCAGGCGTCGACCTCCGCGTGCCACCGCCGCTTGTCCGCTTCGGGCGCGAAGCAGGCGTCGAACGAGTTCCGCGCCAGCGCGGCCATCTGGGCATCGTCGTAGCCGAACGCGTGCCGCACCGCAGCCAGGTTGTCGTCCACGTACCCGTTGAAGTAGGCCGGGTCGTCGCTGTTCACCGTGGCCAGCAGCCCCGCGTCCAGCATGCTGGGCAGCATGTGTTCGCCGAGCGAGGCGACCACCCGGAGCGCCACGTTGGACAGCGGGCACACGGTCAGCGCGATCCGCTCGTCGCGCAGCCTGGCCACCAGCGCGGGATCCTCCATAGACCGCACCCCGTGGTCGACGCGTTCCACCCCGAGCAGGTCCAGCGCCTCGCGCACGTAGTCCGGGCCGCCCTCCTCGCCCGCGTGGGCCACCAGCCGCAGGCCTTCGGCCGCCGCCAGCTTGTACACCTCGGTGAACAGCGACGGCGGGTAGCCGACCTCGGTGGAGTCGAGCCCGACGCCGATGAACTGGTCCCGGAACGGCAGACAGGCGCGCAGAATCGCGTCGGCGGCGTCCGCGCCCAGGTCACGCTGGAAGCACGGGATCAGGTCGGCGGAGATCGCGTGGTCCCGGGCGCCGTCGGCCAGGGCAGCCGTCAGCCCGCCGAACACCTCCTCGAGCGGCACCCCGTTGGCCAGGTGCGTCTGCGGGTCGAAGAAGATCTCCGCCCGGCGCACCCCGGCCGCCGCGGCCCGGGCCAGGTAACCCCGGGCCAGGTCGTAGAAGTCCGGCTCGATCTTCAGCACGCGCATGTTGGCGTAGTGCAGGTCGAGGAAGGACCGCAGGCCGTCGAACCGGTACTGGGCGCGGAGCTCGTCCACATCCAGGGTCGGCATCCAGGTGCCGTTGCGTCTGGCCAGCTTGACCAGCAGCTCTGGCTCAAGCGCGCCCTCGATGTGGATGTGCAGCTCAGCGACCGGCAGCATACGGCTTCTCCCCTCACCTAAGCCCAGCCTGTCATGGCGGCCGGGCGGCCATCCGCCCGGCCCCTGGCGAGATTCTCTCCCACCTGAGGGGTAAATGTTCTTTCTCATCCCTAACGGACCGCGGTGCGTGCCCTGCGGATCGCCGCTGCGCCCTGCCTACCGGCGCCGGGCCTTCAGTCGCCGGACCTGATGTCGGTGTCGTCGTCTTCCACCACGTGGACCGCCGCCTCCTCGGCGCTGGCGGCCCCGCCGTCGATGCCGACGTCGCTGGCGACGAGATCGGCCTCGCGGTCTGGATGGGCGCCCTCGTCCTCGGCTACCAGCCGGCCCGCCCGGGGATCCGGGCCGTCGTCGAGCAGGAGCCCGTCGAGATACTCGTCGGCCTCCTCGTCGTCCTCATCGTCTTCGGGCAGGTCGTCGTCGACGTCGAACGGGGTGTCCGGCTCCTCCTCGGCGAGCAGCTGATCGAGGGACTCGCCCGAGGTCTGCTCGTCGGCCGTGGACCCGAACTTGATCCCCGCCGACCACCGCTCCGGCGGGATGACTCCGCGGTCCAGGGGATCGTCTCCAGCCTCACCCGGTTCCCCTGTCAGGGAGTCAGCAGGCTCTTGTACCGAGTAGTCCTCGAGGTCAGCGGACTCGTGGCGGCTCTCGTCTGGCATCCTCAGCTCCTCTGGAGTCAGGTAACGATGAGTTCGCGGTCGTTGTTTCGTCTTTACCACGCGGGCGCGGAGATATTTCGGTTGGCCTGGGCCGCCGCGGTGCCGGTAGGTTCGGGGCACGGGGACGATGCGGGTTTTCTGGAGGATGGATGTCAGAGTTCAACGGGGTCAGCGAGCAGCCTGCGATCCTCGTGGAGGGCTTGACCAAATCGTTCGGCGAGGTGCGGGCGCTGCGCGGCATCGACCTGTCGGTGCCACGCGGGACGGTGCTGGGGGTGCTCGGGCCCAACGGAGCGGGCAAGACCACGGCGGTGCGGATCCTGACCACCTTGCTGCTCCCCGACGGGGGGCGGGCCCTGGTCGAGGGCTACGACGTGGTACGCCAGGCGGCGGCGGTTCGCCGGTCGATCGGGCTGGCCGGCCAGTCGGCTGCCATCCAGGAGGAGCTCACCGGCCGGGAGAACCTGGAGATCATCGGGCGGCTGTACCACCTGAGCTGGCCACGGGCCCGCAGTCGGGCCACCGAACTGCTCGAGCAGTTCGGCCTGAGCGATGCGGCCGACCGGACGGCCAAGAACTACTCCGGCGGCATGCAGCGGCGCCTGGACCTGGCCGCCAGCCTGGTCGGCCAGCCGAAGGTGCTGTTCCTGGACGAGCCCACCACCGGTCTGGACCCGCGGTCGAGGCTCGGGATGTGGGACATCATCCGGTCGCTGGCAGCCGACGGGACCACGCTCCTGCTGACGACCCAGTACCTCGACGAGGCCGACGAACTGGCGGACGAGATCGTGGTCATCGACCACGGCCTGGTCATCGCTGCGGGCACGTCCGAAGAGTTGAAGGGCCGGGTCGGCGGGGATGTGGTCGAGTTCACCGTGCCCGACCGCAGTCGGATCGGCGACGCGATCGCGGCGATCGCCGAGATCGGCGAGGGCGAGCCGCACGCCGACCCGGAAACCGGCGTGGTCACCATCGGCGTCGGGGGCCGCGGCTCGGAGGCGCTGATCGAGGCGGTGCGCAGCCTGGACGCCGCGGGCGTCGAAACACGCGGTCTCACGCTGCGCCGGCCGTCGCTCGATGACGTGTTCCTGGCCCTGACCGGGCACGCGGCCGAGGACGACGCGCCTGGCGGACGCCAGCGCGGATCTCGGGGTCGGCGCCGAGGTGGCAGCAAGGAAATGGAAAGGACAGCATCATGACCGCGGTCGCTGAGACGGTCGGCGCACCCGGCGCCCACCACGAGCCCGGCCTGCGCGTCCGGTTCGGCTGGGCGGTGACCGACACGCTCACCATCACCCGGCGCAACCTGCTGGTCTGGATGCGAGTACCCGCTTATCTCGTCTTCACCGTGATCCAGCCGGTCATGTTCGTCTTGCTGTTCCGGTACGTCTTCGGCGGCGCGATCCCGGTGCATACCGTCGGCGGCTACGTCAACTTCCTGATACCGGGGATCATCGCGCAGACCGCGGCGTTCGCCACGTTCGGCACGGCCATAGCCCTGGCGCAGGAACTGAAGAAGGGCGTGATCGACCGGCTGCGGTCGATGCCGATGGCGCGCTCGGCGGTGCTAGCCGGGCGGCTGGTCGCCGACACCGGGCGGATGCTCATCACGATCCTGATCATTATCGGCGTGGGATACGCGGTCGGTTTCCGGTTCGAGGAAGGCTTCGTACCAGCCGTGGCCATGGTCGTGCTCGCGACCGTGTTCGGCATGGCCATCTGCTGCATCTCGGCTTACACGGGCCTGGCCATCGGCGACGAGGAGTCGGTGCAGGCCTTCGGGCTGATCTGGTTGTTCCCGCTCACGTTCCTGTCCTCGGCGTTCGTGCCGATCTCGACCATGCCGGGCTGGCTGCAGGCCTTCGCCAACAACCAGCCGGTCACCTACGTCGTCAACACGATGCGGGCACTGGCCCTCGGCGGCCCGGTCGCGGCGAGTTTGTGGAAGAGCCTGGTCTGGCTGATCGGCATCTTCGTGGTGTTCCTGCCGCTGGCAGTGCGGGCCTACCGGCGGGCCAGCTGACGCGGGCCGCCACGCCGGCCAGGCGTTGCAGGACCATCAGTGCCGGGACAGGTCGCCGGCGGCGGTGACGAGCACGAAGACGACGAAGGCGGCGATGAGCAGGGCCAGCACGAACATCACGGGCTGGCGTGCCTTGGCCGCGAGAACGGCGGCCGGCAGCAACCCGAGCACGGCGCACCCGGCGAAGACGTACAGGCAGACGCTGACGAAGGTGGTCATGTCGGCCTTGCTCAGCGATGCGGGAGGCGCAGGCTAGCCCTTGCTGCCTGCGGCGCCTCGACGGCCATGCCGGTTAAGACCGCGAGGCGCCGGCATGCGGGGCGAACTGGCCCGCGAGCTGGGTGCCGTCCGCGGTGATGTTCGTCGTCTCGGCTGCCTGCATCAGACCTGCGACTGCTCATGACTGTGCGCCCTCCCCGGCTGCAAAATCCGACCCGCAACCCGCATACGGACTACCCCGCCGGAGCGGATTAAAGCCCAACGGAGCATTAATGCAGGCAGTAAGTGACGCAGGCGGGCGTTAAGGATCAGCTCGCGGCGCTGCGGTCGGCGCCCATCACGGCGCTGCTGCCTGGGCAAGCTCGGTGCGGACAGCTGCGGTGTCGGGGTGGCTGGCGCCCAGGACACGGGTGCGGTCGGCGATCACCTGGCGGTAGAGTTCCTCGGCTTCGGCGCGGCGGCCCTGCCGGCTGGCGAGGCGGGCCAGGGTGGCGCGCGAGGTGAGGGTGTCGGGATGGTCGTCACCGAGGAGCCTGCGGCGGTCGGCCAGGACCTCGCGGCTCAGCTGCTCGGCTTCGGCGTAGCGGCGCTGCTGGCCCAGCATCCTGGCCACGTCCTGGCGGGCGGTGAGGGTGTCAGGGT
>JBKQQQ010000639.1:0-9520 GCA_052144275.1 Streptosporangiaceae bacterium | reverse complement strand
CGTGACCTGGGCGTGGCCGGCCAGGTGCGGGAACTGCCCGAGAGCGCGCCGACGGCCGCCGCCGCGGCCGCCCAGCTCGGCTGCGAGCTCGGCGCGATCGCGAACAGCCTGGTGTTCAGCGCGGACGGGGCGCCGCTGCTCGTCATGACCAGCGGCGCTCACCGCGTGGATACGGCCAAGGTAGCGAGGCTGACCGGCGTCGCGGAGGTGCGACGAGCCGACGCCCGTTCGGTCCGAGAATGGACGGGCCAGGTCATCGGCGGCGTCGCCCCGGTCGGCCACCCCAGCCCGATCGGGACCCTGGTCGACACCTGGCTGGATAAGTACGACGTGATCTGGGCCGCGGCGGGCCATCCGCACACCGTGTTCCCCACGTCTTACGCCGAACTCATCCGCATCACCGACGGCACCCCTGCCGACGTCGGCGAGTTACGGCTTCTTCCAGCGCAGCGAGTAGCGGGACAGCAGGTGGCGGCGGTAGCGCACGCCAGGAAGCAGGTCGCTGGCGGTGGCGCGGACCTCCGCCCAGGTCATCTCGGGGTCCTTGACCGGCGCTCCCGGACCGCGCCTGCGGTGCTCGCGGCAGGCGATCCGGTACAGCCGGTACAGCCGGTCCGCCGCGACGCTGGCCGCGCCGGCCGGGTAATCGCCGATCGATCCGGGAGCGGCCACGCCGACCACGGCGAGACGGCCGCCGGGCCGCAGGGCCCGCGCCATGGCGGCCAGCGCCGCCGCGAAGTCCATGTGGTGCAGCGCGGTGTTCGCGCAGGCGAAGTCGAAGCTGGCCGCGGGCAGGGAGCAGGCCAGGAAGTCCGCTTCGGTGAACATGACGCGGCCCGGCGCCTGCCTTTGCGCGCGTTCCCTGGCCAGGGCGATCATCCGGGCGTCACGGTCGATCGCGGTGACCTCGGCGCAGCGTTCGGCGAGACGGCAGGCGAGCAGCCCGTCGCCGCAGCCGACCTCGAGCGCGGCGCCGCAGTCCCCGGGGACGGCCTCAAGGATGACCGGCTGGTAGTGGACGTTGTGGTTCCAGTACTCGACCCGACCCCTGCTCATTCCCGGCCCGCCTCCCGCGTCTTCCCGGCCCGCCTCCGCGTCCGGAGGATACCGTTGGCCCCATGCGCGCACTGATCATCGTCGATGTACAAAATGACTTCTGCGAGGGCGGCTCGCTCGCCGTGGCCGGCGGCACCGCCGTGGCGCGCGCGATCAGCGAGCGTCTCGCCGCCGGTCATGACTACGCGCACGTGGTAGCCACCAAGGACTTCCACGTGGACCCGGGCGCCCATTTCTCCGACCATCCGGACTACGCGGCCTCCTGGCCGCCGCACTGCGTAGCTGGGACGCCGGGGGCGGACTTCCACCCGGACCTGGACACCGGGGCGGTGGAGACCGTGTTCACCAAGGGGGCGCACGCGGCCGCGTACAGCGGGTTCGAGGGGGCCGACGAGGCCGGGACGCCGCTGGCCGACTGGCTGCGCGCCCGCGGCGTTGACGAGGTGGACGTGGCCGGCATCGCCACCGACTACTGCGTGCACGCGACCGCGGCCGACGCGGCCCGGGCCGGTTTCGCCACCCGGGTGCTGCTCGACCTCACCGCGGGCGTCGCCCCGGAATCCACCGCCAAGGCCATCGAGGACCTGCGCGCGCTTGGTGCGGACCTCACCGGCACCGTCGCCGGCGCCTCCTAGCGGATACCGGATTGGCATGAATGTGACTTTCTACCCGAAAGAGTGGGTAGAGCGCCACAACCATGCGTTCTGATCCCAGGCGAGATCTGAGGTTATGTGGCTTTTGTCGGATTTGTACGGCAAGAGATGGGCTTGGGCCGCCGGTTGGCTGAGCGGCCCGCCTCACTCGCACCACGGGCCACTGCGCTCACAACGCGGGCTGAGGCTAGCGGCCGGAGATGGCCCAGCGGCGGATGGTGTCGATGCGGGTGCGGATCTGGTCGGCGGTCGCCTGCGGCAGCGGCGGGCCGCCGCAGGTGCGGCGCAGTTCGGCGTGGATGACGCCGTGCGGCTGGCCGGTCCGGTGGCTCCAGGCCCCGACCAGGCCGTTGAGGTCCTTCCGCAGCGCGGCCAGGGCCTGGCGGCTCACCGGCGGTGCGGCGGGAGGGGCCTTCGGGGCTGATGTGGTATACGGGTCTGTTGAGGCTTGCAGAGCTGCCGGGGCTATTGGGGTTTTGGGGGCTGCCGGGGCTGTTGAGGCTTGCGGGGCTGTTGGGGCTTGCGCGGCGGCGGTCGCGGAGCGGGCGGCTAGCTGGGCGTCCTGGCGCTTGCGGAGCAGGGTACGGACCTGGTCCGGGTCCAGCAGGCCGGGCAGGCCGAGGAAGTCCTCTTCCTCCGGCGAGCCGGCCGCCGTGGCGGTGCCGAACTCCCCGCCGTCGTACAGCACCCGGTCGAAGTGCGCGGACGCGTTGAGGGCCTGGAAGGCCGGCTCGTCGAACGTGTCCGGGGTATCGCGCTGCCGTTCCGCCTCGGCGAGCGCGAGCTCGTCCTCGGGCGTCTCGGCGAGGGGAGAGCGGAGCACGTGGTCCCGTTCGGCCTCAAGTTCGGCGGCGTAGGACAGCAGCACGGGAACCGACGGCAGGAACACCGACGCGGTCTCCCCCCGCTGCCGGGCCCGGACGAACCGGCCGACCGCCTGGGCGAAGAACAGGGCGGTGGACACGCTGGTCGCGTACACGCCGACGGCCAGCCGCGGGATGTCCACGCCCTCGGAGACCATCCGCACCGCGACCATCCAGCGGTCGCCCGAGGTCGCGAAGGAGGAGATCTTCTTGCTCGCGGTCTTGTCGTCGGACAGCACCACCACGGGACGCTTGCCGGTCAGGCCGCGCAGCAGGGCGGCGTAAGCCCGGGCGTCGTCGTGGTCGCCCGCGATGACCAGGCCGCCCGCGTCGGGCATGCCGCGGCGCACCTCGGTCAGCCGCTTGTCGGCGGCCTCGAGCACCCGGCTGACCCACTCCCCCGCCGGGTCCAGGGCGGTCCGCCAGGCCTGCGCGATCTGGTCCTTGGTCATCGGCGTGCCCAGGGTGGCGGTGATCTCGTCCCCGGCCCGGGTGCGCCAGCGCATCTCGCCGGAGTACGCGAGGAAGATCACCGGACGGACCACGCTGTCCTCCAGGGCGGGCCCGTAGCCGTAGACGTAGTCCGAGGCGCTGCGCTTGCCGCCACCCGGTTCGTCGAGGTAGGTGACGAACGGGATCGGGTTGGCGTCGCTGCGGAACGGCGTGCCGGTCAGCGCGAGCCTGCGCCGGGCCGGGTCGAACGCCTCCTTGACCGCGTCCCCCCAGGACAGCGCGTCGCCCGCATGGTGGATCTCGTCGAAGACGACCAGCGTGCGCCGGTTCTCGGTGCGCTGCCTGTGCAGCGCCGGGTGCGCGGCGACCTGGGCGTAGGTGACGGCGACCCCGGCGAAGTCGGCCCCGGCCCGGCCCTGGGCGTTCCGGTACGCCGAGTCGATCGCGATACCGAACCGGGCCGCCGCCTGCGCCCACTGGTGCTTGAGGTGCTCGGTCGGCGTGACGATGGTGAGCGACGCGATCTCGCGGCGGGCGAGCAGTTCGGCCGCGACGGTGAGGGCGTACGTGGTCTTGCCCGCTCCCGGCGTGGCGACCAGCAGGAAGTCGCGCCGGGACGTACGGAAGTACTCGTGGTAGGCATCTTTCTGCCACCCGCGAAGACCAGAAAGAAGATCATCCCGAACGGCCTGGGTTCCAGCGGTGTCAGATGCAGGGGTAGTCACGAGGCCGAAATGTTACCGGGGCAGCTGCCCTGTGCTGGCAAAGGCACGCCGGCCGAGTCAGTCGCCACCCTCGCCCGAGGGGAGCTGCTCGTAGATTTCCTTGCAGGTGGGACAGACCGGGTAGCGCTTCGGGTCGCGGCTGGGCACCCACACCTTGCCGCAGAGCGCCACCAGGGGCGTGCCCATCACCGAACTGTCGACGATCTTGTCCTTCTGCACGTAGTGCGCGAACCGTTCGTGATCGCCGTCGCCGTGTGACGTGTCGGGCCGCACATCCTCGTGGATGCGCGTCTCCTGCTCGGGAAGAACCTGAGTATCGCTCACGTCCGCGAGTCTACGCGGTCAGGCCGCCCAGGGGACTAATTCAGGCCCGGGTCGTCCGGGTAGGTCGCGACGTAGGCGAGTTCGCCGCCCTGGCGGCGCAGCACGGCCGGCCACAGCCGGTCGGGCTCGGCGCAGAACGCGTCGGACGGCTCGGCGGGCACCACGTACCAGGCGCCCTCCTCGATCTCCGCCTCGAGCTGGCCCGCGCTCCAGCCGGCGTAGCCGACGTAGACCCGCAGCGAGACGATCGCGGCGGCGAGCAGGCCCGGCGGGGCGTCCAGGTCGACCAGGCCGAGCCGGGCCATGGCGGGCGCGCCGTCCAGCGGGTGCCAGCCCACCGGCTCGTCGGTGCCCGGCACGTGGGCCAGGGCGAGCGCGCTGTTGGGCGCGACCGGGCCGCCGTTGAACACCACGGACGGGTCGGTGGCCAGCTCCGTCCACGGCTCGAGCACCTGGCCGACGGGGACCTTGGTCGGCCGGTTCAGCACCACGCCAAGCGTGCCCTGCTCGGACTCGTGCTCCACGATCAGGACGACGGTGCGGCGGAAGTTGGGGTCCCCGAGCACCGGGGTGGCGACGAGCAGACGGCCCGCCAGGACTTCCGATGCCATTTCGTCCATATACCTATCATCATCCGCAATGGTCAGGGTTCCGGGGTCACCGCGCGCCCGAGGAGACGCTCGGCGCCATCGCCACGTTGGTTCCCGCCTTTCCGCTGGACTCCAGGGTACGGCGCGCACCGCGTACGCTGAAAAGGTGAGCACGGAATCAGTGGTCAAGGCGACCTCGGACGAGGCGCCGGTCGACGTCACCAGGCTGCGGGTCGCGCTGGCCCGGCTGTCCCGCCGGCTGCGCCGGCACGAACTGGCCGGCCTGACGCCCACGCAGCTCGCGGCGC
The DNA here is from genome assembly GCA_052144275.1 of Streptosporangiaceae bacterium. Classification (GTDB taxonomy): domain Bacteria; phylum Actinomycetota; class Actinomycetes; order Streptosporangiales; family Streptosporangiaceae; genus Palsa-504. The sequence goes on along the minus strand of JBKQQQ010000639.1, from coordinate 4,548 downwards.
TGGCGACGGTGGAGCGGTCCGGCCCGATGCGGCTGGGCGACCTGGCCGCGGCCGAGGGCATCGCGCCGTCCACCCTCACCCGGCTGGTGACCGCGCTGGAAGACAGCGGCTACGTGCGCCGGTTCGCCGACCCCAGCGACGCGCGCGCGAGCACCCTGGCCATCACCCCGCGCGGCCAGGACGCGCTGGCGCGCATCCGCACCGAGAGCACCCTCGTGCTGACCGCGAGCCTGGGGCTGCTGACGGCGGCGCAGCGCACCGCGCTGGCCGAGGCGCTGCCCGTGCTCGAGCAGCTCGCCGAGGCTGATCCGGCGGAGACGCGAAGCCGCTAGAGCCGTTCGGCCAGGCGGCGGGCCAGTTCGTCCCGTTCCCTGGTCACCGCGGCGAGCTGCCGCTCCAGCTCGATGATGCGGCGGATCGCCTGCAGCGTGATGCCCTCGTCGGCCATCGTCATCACCTGCTGGATGACGCGGATCTCATAGCGGGTGTAGCGGCGCTGGCCGCCGGCCGGCCGCTGCGGCGAGACCACTCGAGTTGCATATTCCCTGAGGCCTGAGTGGGATGTTCCCGGCTGTCGCGGCGGCTCGGAACAGCGGCGGCTCAGAACAGCGGCGGCTCAGAACAGCAGCACGGACAGGGCCGAACGGGCCTTCTTGACCTGAGAATCGTTCGGCGGGAGGAGCTCGAACAGGCTGACCAGGTGCGCGCGCGCCTGCTCGCGCTCCTCGCCGGACGTCCGGCGCACCACGCCGAGCAGCCGGTCGAAGGCCTCCTCGACCCGGCCGTTCGCCAGGTCGATGTCGCCCACCTTGATCTGGGCCGCGACGTCACCGGGGTGTTCGGCCGCGTCCCGGCGGGCCTGGGCCTGGTCGTAGGAGCTGATCCGGCGGATCAGGTTGACCTGGGCCAGCCCGGTCTTGGCCACCGGATCGCCCGGATTGGCCGCCAGTTCCTGCTCGAACGCCTTCGCGGCGCCGTCCAGGTCGCCGCGCTCCATGGCCGCGCGGGCTTCGGCATAGGCCGGAGGCATCGGCGGGGCGCCCACCGGAGGCCGCCCAGCGCGGTCGCCCGGCCCTCCGGTGCGGTCGCGCGGCCCGCCGGCGCGGTCGCCCGGAGTCCCGGCGCGGTCGCCCGAGCCCCCGGCGCGGCCGTTGGTGGCGTCGGCTTGCGCGTCCTCACCGAGTTCAGTGTCCTGGTCGGGCGCGCCGGGGGCCAGCGGCATGCCCATCTTCTCCGCGACCGCCAGGACCTGGCCGATCCACTGGCGGACCTGGGCCTCGGGCATGGCGCCGAGAAAGCCGTCCACCAGCTGGCCGGCGAGGACCGCCACCACCATTGGGATGCTCTGCACCTGCAGCGCCGCGCTCAGCTGGGGATTGGCGTCCACGTCGACCTTGGCGAGGATCCACTGGCCGCCCGCCTCGGCGGCGAGCTTCTCGAGCACCGGCGAAAGCTGCTTGCAGGGCCCGCACCATTCGGCCCACAGATCCATGATCACGGGCGTGGTGCGAGAACGCTCCACGACGTCGGTATTGAAGGTTTCCTCGGTGACGTCGATGACGACTCCGCCGTTCGACCCGGCGGTGCCGGGCTGAGACTGCGACTGAGCCGTCTGCTGCCTGCGCTGCGCGGCCGCCTGCCGCGCGCCCAGATCGACGGCACCGTAAAGCGAAAAATCTCGCGGCTGCATGACTCCATCCTGCCGTACGCGTGCCAGTCGATGATCCAGGGCCGGTCCAAAGGCCTCAGAGCCTGCGGCCGAGGTAGACGACCGCCCGGCGCCCGTCGTCGAGCACGAAGGCGAAATCCGGCTCCAGGAACACGTAGGGACCGGCGAACAGGTCGGGCATCAGGTCGTCGCTGCGGTACTTGCCCCGGGCGTCCGCGCCGGCGTCGGCGGTCCGGACGCAGACGTCGTAGACCGCGGCGAGATCCGCCTCGCGGTAGGGCCGGATCAGCGCTGCCGTTCGGGTCATTCTCTGACTATAGTCAGAGAATGGAGCGGGCCTTGATCGAGGCGGTCCGGCGGTTCAACCGGGTCGTCACGCAGCGGATCGGCGCACTCGACGACGCCTTCCTGGCCCGCGGCCGGCCGCTCGGGCAGGCGCGGCTGCTGTGGGAGATCGGCCCGGACGGCTGCGACGTCAGGGACCTGCGATCACGGCTGGACCTGGACTCCGGCTACCTGAGCAGGCTGCTGCGGTCACTGGAACACGACGGGCTGGTCACCGTCGAGGTGAACGAGGCGGACGGCAGGCTCAGGACCGCTCGGCTGACCGCCGCAGGTCAGGCCGAACGAGCCGAACTCGACCGCCGCTCCGACGCGGCCGCCGCCAGTCTCCTTGGTCCGCTCAGCGTGCGCCAGCGCAGTCGGCTCGTCACCGCGATGGCCGAGGTGGAGCGGCTGCTGGCCGCCTCGGCCATCGCGGTGTGCGTGCGCGATCCCCGGGACCCGGACGCCCGGTACTGCCTGCGCGCCTACGTCGAGGAGTTGTCCGGGCGCTTCGACGGCGGCTTCGACCCGGCCCGGAGCATCTCGGCCGCCGACCGCGAGATGACCCCGCCCGCCGGCCTGTTCCTGGTCGCGACCCTGCACTCCGAACCGGTCGGCTGCGGCGCGCTCAAGCTCCACCCGGGCGCGCCCGCCGAGATCAAGCGGATGTGGGTCGCCCTTTCGGTCCGCGGGCTCGGTCTGGGGCGCCGGCTCCTGGCCGAACTGGAAGCTCGCGCCGCCGCGCACGGCGTGCGTGTCCTGCGGCTGGAGACCAACCGGGCCCTCGGCGAGGCGATCGGCCTGTACCGGGCGGCCGGCTACCGCGAGGTGGCGGCGTTCAACGACGAGCCCTACGCGCACCACTGGTTCGAGAAGGCACTACCTTCTTCCGGCTGACCACTTCTTCCGGCTGACCATCAGCGGCCCGGCCAGAGCGAACGCTCGATGGCCGCAGCCGGGAACGGCCTGGTCTTGCTCCCGATGGACAAGGCATGGTGGAAGTCGAGGGTGAGCAGGGCGGCCGGCGCCCAGCGGCTGAGCATCGCGGCGGCCTGTGGCGGCAGATCGCAGGTACGGGCGCCCTGAGTGGCGCTCCCGTCGATCCACTCGCGCAGGAACTTCGCAGATGACGCCGCGCCGCGCAGGCCTGCGATCAGCGAGCAAGCCAGGCCGGTTACGGTGCAGCAGCGGTCATAGGCGCAGTGCCGGGACAGGAATTCCCGCTCGGGGGCGGAAAGATCGAAACGGTTACTCGCCGCAAGCCCGAAATCCGAGAAGTACAGCAGGTCGCCGTCGGTCAGGATGTTGCTGAAATGCACGTCGAAGTGCATGAAGCCATGGGAGTTCATGAACTCGACGCCGGATGCCAGCTGTGCGTCCACGCGGGCGAAGGGCGAGTGCGGGCCGACTTCAGCCGCCGGATCCTGCCTGCTGAGCCAGTCGCCGAGCCGGTGCGGGATGTGTTCAAGGAACAAGACGATGCTCGCTGAGGATTGGCAGATCGCTTCGACCCGCCGGCGCACGGCCGCGGAACCATCCCAGTGGGCGACGGTTTCTTCGATCCCGCCGAGGAACGACATGCCTGCGTCCGCGGCGGCCGACCCGGGAAGCACCCGCCAGCCGTACAACAGCGGGAAACCCTGGTAACCGCCCGCGAGGACCCAGTTGGTGGCCATGACGTGGGCGGCCAGCTCACGCCAGGCGCCGAAGCCGGCCGAACCGAGCGGATACTGGTAGAACGCGGGCAAGCCGAAAAGGTTAGCCGTCGACATCGCATGCTCGCTGCGTTGTTCGAGCTCGGTGAGCGGAATCTGCTTGGCGAACACCCTGGTGCCCTCGACGTCCAGCTCAGCGGTTGACCCCCCGATCCCGGAGCCGATCGGGCGTGCCGCGGCTAGTAGTTCGCCCAGGCGACGGTCGGACAGCAGGCTCAAAGCGGTAGCGGTGGCAGCGTAGGTCGCGAGGCGGGCGCCATGCTTGGAGTTCGGGTCGGGCACAGCTTGCTCCTCGGACCGCAGGAAGGACTCTCAACCTAGCCGAGCCAGAATCACTAGCCGAGCCAGAATCGACGCCGGGCGCGGACGGGGGCGCGATGATTTCTGGTCGGCTTAGCCGTCGTTACCGGTACAGGCCGGGAGATTGTCCCAAGGAGGTTGCCATGCCAGGAACTGCCGATCAGCTGGAGCAGGCCACGGGCGGTCACAATGGGGGAATGGACGAAGCGGTGAAGCGTTACATCGACGGCGTCGACCCCGCGCACCGTCCCCTGTTCGACCGCATCCACCGGCTGATCCTGGCCGCCCATCCCGAAGCGGCCGTCGTCCTGTCGTATCAGATCCCCACCTACAAGGTCGGCCGCCGCCGTCTCTACGTCGGCGCGTGGCAGCACGGGATCTCGATCTACGGCTGGAGGCAGGGCCGTGACGACGGCTTTACCGAACGTCATCCCGAGCTGCGGACCAGCAAAGGAACCATCAAGCTGCGCCCGCAGGACGCGGCCGCCATCGACGACGACGAGCTTGGTGGCCTCGTCAGCGCGGCCCTGGAAGCCTGAG
>JBKQQQ010000638.1:0-26045 GCA_052144275.1 Streptosporangiaceae bacterium | reverse complement strand
CGCCAGGCGGCGCAGGGCTAGCTCGGCGTACAGGGCGGTGCCCTCGGCCAGCGCCGCGTCGTCGAAGAGCGCCAGCGCGGAGTGGTTGGTGGGGGCGCTCTCCGGGTCGCGGTCCGGCGGGCACGCCCCGAGGAAGACGAACGCGCCGGGTACCTCGTTCAGGACGAAGGAGAAGTCCTCGGCGCCGGTGATGGGGAACTCGGCCGTCTCGCCCCGCCCCGGCCCGAACGCGTCGGCGATCGTCGCCGTCGCGAACGCCGCCTCGGCCGCGTCGTTGACGGTGACCGGGTACTCTGCCGCGTATTCGACCTCGGCGTGCAGCCCGTGCGAGAGGGCGATTCCCTTGATCAGCCGCGGCACCAGTTCCGCCAGCGAGGCCCGGGACGCGGCGCTGTAGGAGCGGGCGGTGGCCAGGAACCTGGCCCGGTCGGGGATCACGTTGTCGGTGGTGCCGGCGTGGAAGCTGCCGACCGTGATGACGATGGGGTCGAACACGTCGAACTTCCTGGTCACTAGCGTCTGGAACGCGAGCACCATCTCGGCGGCGACCGGGATCGGGTCCGCGGCCCGGTGCGGCTGGGAGGCGTGCCCGCCCCGCCCGTGCACGGTGACCCTGATCTGGTCGGCCGCGGCCAGCATCGGCCCCGGCCGGGTGGAGAACATCCCGCACGGGAGCTTGTTCGAGGTCACGTGCAGGGCGTAGGCCGCGACCGGGCGCTGGCCGGCCGCGTCGAGCACGCCCTCGCTGATCATGTGCCGGGCGCCGGCGTAGCCTTCCTCGCCCGGCTGGAACATGAAGATCACCGTGCCGGGCAGGTCGGCCTGCCGCGCGCAGAGCAGCTTCGCGGCGCCGGCCAGCATGGCCGTGTGCAGGTCATGGCCGCACGCGTGCATCGCGCCTGGCACCGCCGACGCGTACGGCAGCCCGGTCTCCTCGGTGACCGGCAGCGCGTCCATGTCGCCGCGCAGCAGCACCACCGGCCCGGCCCCGGAACGCCGGCCCCCGCGCAGCACCGCGGTCACCGAACTGAGCGCCTGGCCGGTGCTGATCTCCAGCGGCAGCCCGCTCAGCGCGTCGAGCACCTTGGCTTGCGTCTTCGGCAGGTCCAGGCCGATCTCGGGCTCGCGGTGGATCGCATGCCGCAGTTCGGCGATCTCGCCCGCGAGCTTGGCCGCCTCATCGCGCACCGGCACGGTTTCCTCCTCCGGTCGTCGGGCTTCCGGCTGAGCGCGGCGGGACAGGCCGGCTCGATGATCCGGGGCCACCATATCGCCTCGTGCCCGCGGGCCCGGCGCTAAGGCCAGCCGTCGGGCGCTAGCCGACGGGACAGCGTCCAGGAACTCGGGCGGAGTCCAGGCGTGCCGCGCGAACGCCGCGGTGACCGCGTCGCGGACCGGTCCGGCGGCGGTGGCGGGCACGAGCGCGAGCACCGAGCCGCCGAACCCGCCGCCCATCATCCGCGCGCCGAACGCGCCCGCGGCCAGCGCCGCCTCCACCGTCGCGTCGGCTTCCGGCCAGGAGATCTCGAAGTCGTCGCGCAGCGAGACGTGCGATTCGGTCAGCAGCTGCCCGATGTCGCGGTAAATATCAACGGGGCTGTGCTGGCCAGAGGGGGCTAGCGGGGCGCTCAGCAGCGCGACCACGTCGAGGACCCGCTGGTTGTCGGCGACGACGTGGCGGGCGCGGCGCCGGAGGACGGGATCGGCCAGCTTGTCCGCTTCAGCCGGGGTCGTTAGGGAGCGAAGAGAAGAGACGCCCAGACGGCGGGCCGCTTCCTCGCACTCGGCCCGCCGCTGACCGTACTCCCCGTCACTGAGCTCGTGCTTGGCCCGGGTGTTGATGAGCAGCAGCGTCGCTTCCGCCGCGGCGGGGTCGAACGGCACCTGCGAGGTGTCCAGCGAGCGGCAGTCGAGCAGCAGCGCGTGGCCGGCCTGGCTGAGCAGCGAGGCGGACTGGTCCATGATGCCCGTGGGCACCCCGACGAACTCGTTCTCGGCCCGGCGGGCGATCGCGGCCAGCTCGCGGCGCGGGATGGCCTGCCCGGCTAGCCCGGTCTGTGCTAGCCCGGTCTGTGCTAGTCCGGTGAGGGCCAGCGCGGTCGCGCACTCCAGCGCGGCCGAGGAGGACAGGCCGGCGCCCGCGGGCAGGTCGGAGTCGATGGCGATGCAGGCGCCGGGCACCGGGTAGCCGGCCGCCTCGAGCGCCCAGGCGACGCCGGCCGGATAGGCGGCCCAGCCGGTCACCTGGCCGGGCGCCAGCCCGTCGAGCGCGATCTGGACCGTGGCGGCGGGCTCCTGGCGGGAGCACAGCGTCAGCTGCCGCGATCCGGGGCCGGGCCGGCCCGCCGCCGCGGCCGTGACGCCCTGGCCGAGCGCGAACGGGAGCACGTACCCGTCGTTGTAGTCGGTGTGCTCGCCCATCAGGTTGGCCCGCCCCGGTGCGAGCCACACCCCGTCCGGCTCCCCGCCGAACCGTGACCGGAAGAGTTCGCCCGAACTCACCGGTGCTGTCCTGCTTGCCTCCGGGGCCCCACCCACCTCCCCGGCCCCCTCCACTGGCGCCGCCTTGCTGGCCTGGCCGCCTGCGGCGGCGGGCCCTCGTCGCTCGTCCCTCGCTCCCAGGGTGGGTTCGAGGGGAAAAACAGACTCCAGGCGGCGCCGCGCCCCTTCGGCTCGCTCACCGCGGGGCGCGGGCCTGGGTGAACTGCCAGGCGTCGGCGGCCATGGCACGCAGGTCCTTCTCGGCCCGCCAGCCCAGCTCGGACTGGATCTTGGCGGACGAGGCGACCAGCACGGCGGGGTCGCCGGCCCGGCGCGGGCCCACGTCGGTGCCGATGTCGGCGCCGGTGACCTCCCGGCACATCTCGATCACCTCCCGGACCGAGAAGCCGGCCCCGTTTCCGAGGTTGTAGACGCGGTGCTGGCCGGGCCGGCAGGCCGCCAGCGCGCGCAGGTGCGCGTCGGCCAGGTCGGTGACGTGGATGTAGTCGCGGACGCAGGTCCCGTCGGGGGTCGGGTAGTCGTCACCGAAGATCTGCACCTGGCGGCCTTCGGTCACGCCGGCCAGCACGTTCGGGATGAGGTGGGTTTCCGGGTTGTGCCGCTCGCCGAGCCAGGTGCCGCCGGCGGTCTGGTGCGCGCCGGCCACGTTGAAGTAGCGCAGGCTGACCGCGCCGAACCCGTACAGCCGGCTGAACTCGCTCAGGGTGGTGTCGACGGCGACCTTGGATGCGCCGTACGGGCTGGTCGGGCGGGTCGGATCGGTCTCGGTGATGGGCGTGCGCTCGGGCTCGCCGTAGACGGCGGCGGTCGAGGAGAAGACGATCGTCCGGATCCGCATCTCGCGCATGGCCTCGAGTAGCGAGATCGTGCCGCCCAGGTTGTTCGCCCAGTACTTGGCCGGGTCCGCCACCGACTCGCCGACCAGCGACTTGGCCGCGAAGTGCAGCACCGCCTCGATGCCGTCGCTCAGCACCTCGGCCGAACAGTCGCGCAGCGTGCCCTTGACGAACGTGGCGCCCTGCGGAACGGCGTCGGCGAACCCGGTGGACAGGTCGTCGAGCACGGTGACCTCGTGCCCGGCCGCGACCAACTGCGCGGCGACGACGCTGCCGATATAACCGGCACCGCCGGTGACGAGCACTCTCATCAGGCCTCCCTGAGCCGTTGCGCCGCCTCTTCGGGGACGATGTCGTTGATCCAGACGCCCATGCCGGATTCGGTTCCGGCGAGGTACTTCAGCTTGCTGGCCGCCCGCCGGACCGTCAGCACCTGCAGGTGCGCGGCGAACTGGCGGCGCGCGATCTCGTCCCTGACCGGGGCCTGGTGCCAGGCGGCGATGTACGGCGCGGGCTGGCCGAACAGCGCGTCGAACCGGCGCAGCACGTCCAGGTACAGCGGGCCGAACGCGTCCCGGGCCGCCGCGCTGACGCCGGTCAGGTCGGGCACCCGGTCGGCGGGGAAGATCCGCACCTCGTACGGCCAGCGCGCCGCCTCGGGCACGAACACGATCCAGTGCTCGTTGCGGGTCACGATCCGCGTCCCGGCCTGCAGTTCGGCCGCTACCAGGTCGTCGAACAGGTTGCCTCCGGCGTGGTGGAAGGCGTATTCCCGTGCCTGGGTCACCATCTGCTCGGTCCGCGGGGTGACGAACGGGAACGCGTAGATCTGCCCGTGCGGGTGATGCAGCGTGACGCCGATCTCCTCGCCCTTGTTCTCGAAGCAGTACACCTGCTTGGTCTCCGGCAGCGCGCTCAGCACCTGCGTCCGGTCCACCCAGGCCTCGAACACGGTGCGCACCCGCTGCGGGGTGAGCTGGGCGAACGAGGAGTCGTGAGCGGAGGTGAAGCAGACCACCTCGCAGCGGCCGAGCGGTTCGGCCAGCGAGGGGAAGCGGTTCTCGAACACCACCACGTCGTAGCTGTCCGCCGGGATCTCGGTGGGCCGGCCCGGCGCCGACGGGTCGAGCGGGCACTGGTCGGCTGGCGGCAGGAAGGTCCGGTCCTGCCGGGCGGCGGCGATCACCACCCACTCCCCGGCCAGCGCATCCCAGCGGATCCCCCATTCCGGCGACCCGGCCGGCCAGGCGGGCCCCGGCTGCCGCGGCGGCAGCGGCCTGGTGTCCTGGACCTGGGCGCGGCCGAGGCCGGGCGCCTCGTCGAAGTAGACGATCTCGCGCCCGTCCGCCAGCCGGGTGCTGGACTTCCAGATTGATTGCGTGTCCACGGGACACTTACGTTATCCGGTCTAGACTGGCCAGACACATCGTGCGACCGGCAGCGGAAAGCCTTCGGGGGCCGGAATCCGCCATACCGGTACGTAAACGGAGGAAGTCGGCGATCGCACCGTGAGCAAGGTTGTGCTGGACGTTGTTGTCGTCCTGGTCATCATCTGCATCGGGGGATTCTTCGCGGCCTCGGAGATGGCCCTGGTTTCACTGCGCGAGGGCCAGATCAGGGCGCTGGCCAAGCGCGGCAAGCGGGGCCAGAAGGCGGCCAAGCTCGCGCAGGACCCGAACCGGTTCTTCTCCGCCGTGCAGATCGGCGTGACGCTGGCCACGCTGGTGGCCGGCGGCTACGGCGCCACGACGCTCGCGGGCGTGCTGAAGTCATGGCTGATCCGGCAGCACATGTCGCCCGCCTGGGCGGGTCCGGTCTCGTTCATCGTGGTGACCATCTGCATCACCTTCTTCAGCCTGATCCTCGGCGAGCTCGCGCCCAAGCGGATCGGGCTGCAGCGGGCGCCCCGGCTGGCGGTGCTGGCCGCGCCGCTGCTGGACCGGATCGCCACCCTGGCCCGGCCGGTCGTCTTGCTGCTGACCGCGACGACCAACCTGGTCGTCGCCATCCTGGGCGGCGATCCGCGGGTCGGCCGCCAGGCCATGACCGAGCAGGAACTGCGCGAGCTCGTGACCGAAGCCCAGACGCTCAGCCAGGACGAGCGGCACATCGTCGGTGAGGTCTTCGACGCAGGCAAACGGCAGATCCGCGAGGTCCTGGTGCCGCGCACCGAGGTGGACTTCCTGGACGCGGAGACGCCGGTCGCCGAGGCCGCCGCCATCGCTGCGGGCGTGTCGCATTCGCGGCTGCCGGTCTACCAGGAAACCTATGACAACGTGATCGGCTTCGTGCACGTCCGGGACCTGCTCCGCCCCAGCGTGGCCCAGGACCAGGCGCCGGTCGGCCGGATCGCCCGGCCGGTGAAGTTCCTGCCGATCAGCAAGACCGTGCTCTCCTCGCTGTCCGAGATGCGGCGCGAGCGGGCCCACCTGGCCATCGTGGTCGACGACTACGGCGGCACGGCCGGCATCGTCACCCTGGAGGACCTGGTCGAGGAGCTGATTGGCGACATCAGGGACGAATACGACCTGGAGCAGGACCAGGCCACCAAGCTGCCGGCCGGCGAGGTGGAGGTCGACGGCCTGCTCAACCTGGACGAGTTCCGGGAGCAGACCGGCATCGAGCTGCCGGAAGGCCCGTATGAGACCATCGCCGGCTACGTCCTGGCCGCCCTCGGCCACCTGCCTTCGCAGGGCGACAGCGTCCAGGTGGCGGGCCACACGATCGCCGTGACCGAACTCGACGGCCGCCGCATCGCCCGCCTCCGCGTCACGGCCAACGCCGCGCCCGCCTCCTCGGCCCCGCCCGCCTCCTCGGCCCCGAGCACCCCGCCCACCGCTGGCCCAGCCGGCCCGCCTGCCTCTCACAACTCGGTTTCTGCTGGTCAGGTCCGGCTAAACTCGGAGACCCCGCAGGAGGGCGGTCCCCGGTGAAAGGCGGTCAGCGTGCCCGGTGGCTTTGACACCGTTCTCGTCGTCGACTTCGGCGCGCAGTACGCGCAGCTGATCGCCCGCCGGGTGCGCGAGTGTCACGTCTACTCCGAGATCGTCCCGTCCACGATGCCGGTGGCCGAGATGCTGGCCAAGCGGCCGAAGGCGATCATCTTGTCAGGCGGCCCTGCATCGGTCTACGCCGACGGCGCGCCGCCCGCGCCGCCGGGGCTGTTCGACGCCGGGGTGCCCGTCCTCGGCATCTGCTACGGCTTCCAGCTGATGGTGGCCGGTCTGGGCGGCACGGTCGAGCGGACCGGCGCCGCCGAGTACGGCAGAACTGTGCTAGTCCGGGGGGGCGATCCCCCCCAAACCCCCCATGATCCTGGGGGGAAACCTTTTCCCCCAGACCCCCTCGGCCCCCCTGCGGGGGGGGAACCGTCCCCGCCGTACTCCCTCGGCCCCCCTGCGGGGGGGAATCTCCTGGCCGGCACTCCTGCGCGGCAGCGGGTGTGGATGTCGCACGGGGACACCTGCACGGCGGCCCCGCCTGGCTTCAGCGTGACCGCGCGGACGGACGTGACGCCGGTGGCGGCGGTGGAGAACGAGCGCGCCCGGATGTTCGGCGTCCAGTTCCACCCCGAGGTCCTGCACACCGAGCACGGCACCCGCATCCTGGCCCGCTTCCTCGAGCTGGCCGGCTGCCGCCGGTCCTGGACCATGCTGAACATCGTCGAGGAGCAGGTGGCGCTGATCCGCGAGCAGGTCGGCGACGGCCGGGCGATCTGCGGCCTGTCCGGCGGGGTGGATTCCGCGGTCGCCGCGGCGCTCGTGCAGCGTGCCATCGGCGACCGTCTCACCTGCGTGTTCGTCGACCACGGCCTGCTGCGCAAGGGTGAGGCCGAACAAGTCGAGCAAGACTTCGTGGCCGCCACCGGCGTCCGGCTCAAGGTGGCGAACGAGGCCGAGGCGTTCCTTTCCGCCCTGGCCGGGGTGGCCGAACCCGAGCAGAAGCGGAAGATCATCGGCCGGGAGTTCATCCGCGCGTTCGAGCGCGCCGCCCGGGAGATCACCGCCGAGGCCGGCCAGCACGGCGAGGCGTGCGAGTTCCTGGTGCAGGGCACACTGTACCCGGACGTGGTGGAGTCGGGCGGCGGCACCGGCACGGCGAACATCAAGTCGCACCACAACGTCGGCGGGCTGCCCGACGACCTGAAGTTCCACCTGGTCGAGCCGCTGCGCTGGCTGTTCAAGGACGAGGTGCGGCGGGTCGGGGAGGAGCTCGGCCTGCCGCAGCCGATCGTCCGCCGCCAGCCCTTCCCCGGCCCCGGGCTGGCGATCAGGATCATCGGCGAGGTGACCGCCGATCGCCTGGCGGTCCTGCGCGAGGCCGACGCCATCGTCCGCGAGGAGATGTCCGCCGCCGGCCTGGACACCCTGGTCTGGCAGTGCCCGGTGGTGCTGCTGGCCGACGTGCGTTCGGTCGGCGTGCAAGGCGACGGCCGCAGCTACGGCCACCCGATCGTGCTCCGCCCGGTGACCAGCGAGGACGCGATGACCGCGGACTGGGCGCGGCTGCCGGACGACGTGCTGGCCCGGATCTCCACCCGCGTCACCAATGAGGTGCCCGAGGTGAACCGCGTCGTCCTCGACGTCACCAGCAAGCCCCCCGCCACCATCGAGTGGGAGTAAAACCCTTCTAACCGAGGCTGCGCATGGCCCACAGGTCGGGGAAGGTGGGGTTGCCGATGGTGGACCTGAGGTAGGTGGCACCTGCTGAGCCGCCTGTGCCTGGCCTGCCACCGATCGTCCGCTCCACCATCTTGACGTGGCGGTAGCGCCACTCCTGCATGCCCTCGTCCAGGTCCACCAGGAGCTCGCACACCGCGGTGGCGTCGGTGTCGTCCTCGTAGACCTTCATCAGCACCTGCTGCATCTCAGCCGAGGCCTCGATCGCCTGGCTCACGTCACGGTGCAGGATTTCGGCCGGCGCGTCGTATCCCTGGCCGGCCAGGTAACGGACGAAGGAGTCGAACACGGACGGGCGTGACATGGCCGCCGAGATGCGTTCCCGCTCGGCGCTGCCCTGGGCGTACCGGGCGACCATCATCCGGTCCCGTCGGCCCAGCACGGCCTCCAGCTCGCGGAACTGCGCCGACTCGAACCCGCTCGAGGTGCCGAGCCAGTCGCGGAAACTGGTGAACTGGGTCGGCGTCATGGTCTCGAGCACGTCGAGCTGCGCCACCACTATCTTCAAGATGGCCAGCGTCCGCCGCAGCGTGCGCATGGCGTGCGTGGTGCCGCCGGACTCGAGTTCGGCCTGCAGCTTGCCCAGCTCGTGCAGCAGCTGCTTGAACCACAGCTCGTAGATCTGGTGAATGACGATGAACAGCATCTCGTCGTGCTCGCTCGACCTGGGCTGCTGCGCCGAAAGCAGCTGATCGAGCCGCAGGTATCCGGAATAGGTGACGGGTTCAGCCATGGCCGGCCAAGCTTTTCTGCTCGATGATGTCGCGGGCGGTGCCGACGGCGGTCCAGACGTCAGTGAAGCGCGTGGTGAGCGGGGACAGGCCGAACCGGAACCGGTCCGGGGTGCGGTAATCCGTGACGATGACAGTGCCTGACGGGTTCGGGGCGGCGAGCTGCCCGACGATCTGCTCGGCCTGCGGATGGTAGTAGGTGACGTGGCCGCCGCGGCGGCCGCCATCCCGGGGCGTGGCCAGCGCGCAGCCGAGCGGCTCGAGCCAGGCGCCGCCCAGGTCGATGAGGTAGCTGGTCAGCCCCAGGCTCTTGGCCCGCATCGGGTGCAGGCCCGCCTCAAGCAGCAGCCGCGCGCCCTCTTCCACCGCGGCGGTGCCCAGGATGGACGGGGTGCCCGTCATGAACTTGGCGATGCCGGCTGCCGGGTCGTACCGGGGCCCCATGGCGAACTGGTCGCGCTGGGAGAACCAGCCCCATATCGGCTGCCGCAGCACCTCGCGCAGCCGGGCCGAGACGTAGAGGAACGCGGGGGCGCCGGGACCCGCGTTGAGGTACTTGTAGGTGCAGCCGACCGCCAGGTCCACGTCGCAGCCGTCAAGCTCGACAGGCACCGCGCCCACCGAGTGGCACAGGTCCCACAGCATGAGCGCGCCGGCCTGGTGCGCGATCTCGGTGACCGCCTTCATGTCGGCGAGGGCGCCGCTGCGGTACGCCACATGGGACAGGCTGACCAGCGCGGTGTCCTCGTCCACCGCGGCTCGTACCTCGTCGGGGTCCAGGCCCTCGTTGATGTCGGTGGCCAGCATGCGCAGCTCCACGCCGCGCTGGGCCGCGATTCCCTCGACCACGTAACGGTCGCTCGGGAAGTTGTCCTGGTCGGTGACGATCACGTGCCGGCCGGGGCGGGCGTCGAGCGCCGCAGAGGCCAGTTTGTACAGGTTCACGGTGGTGTTGTCGGCCACTAGCACCTGGCCCGGCGCGGCGCCGGTCAGCTCGCCGACCAGGTCGCCCGCGCGCTGGGGCAGGTCCACCCAGTGATCCCAGGACCTGGCGAGCGCGGTGGCCCACTCCTGACGGATGACGGCCTCCAGCCGCCGCAGCGTGGCCAGCGGGAGCGCGCCGAGCGAGTTGCCGTTCAGGTAGATCAGGGACGGGTCGTCAAGCGCGAACCGCTCGCGGAACCCGGCCAGCGGATCCGCCGCGTCCAGTTCCTCGGCGTGCGCCCGCTCCAAGAACACCTGGGACATACCGCACACCATAACTCCCAGGCCACCGCGCTGGTGCCGCGCGGCGGGCGGGCAATTTCCCGGTTCCCGCCGCTTGGCCTCCTCCTCGCTTGTTTGACGAGTCTGCTTGCTACCGCTACTGTTCGGGATTAGCACTCACTGCTGTAGAGTGCTAATGCGACGAGGCAGTCTGGCACCCGCGACGGCAGGCGGCCGCGCTCGCCCTCTCTAGTAACTCACCATTAGCCTTTCCGGAGGGGGAGGTCAGATCGTGACGACCGCCACCAAGGTAGTAATCAAGCCGCTCGAAGACCGGATCGTGGTCCGCCCGCTTGAGGCAGAGCAGACCACGGCATCCGGACTTGTGATCCCGGACACCGCCAAGGAGAAGCCCCAGGAGGGCGAAGTCCTTGCGGTTGGCCCTGGACGCTACGACGATGCGGGAACCAAGCGCGTGCCGATCGACGTAAAGGTCGGCGACGTGGTGCTGTACAGCAAGTACGGCGGCACCGAGGTGAAGTACAGCGGCGAAGAGTACCTGGTGCTCTCCGCTCGCGATGTCCTCGCTGTCATCGACAAGTAGTAGTCCTCGGGCTCCGGCGGCGGGGCGTCCGGCGTATCGCCGGGGTCTTGCCGCCGGAGCCCGTGAGCATGCCTGCTCAGCTGACGAGTGCGTCAGCTGACACTGACGGCATGCTGACTGAGAACTCGATCCAACCGTAGGTTGAGGTAGTTAAATGCCCAAGATCCTGGAGTTCGACGAGGACGCCCGCCGCTCGCTTGAGCGGGGCGTCAACAAGCTCGCCGACACCGTGAAGGTGACGCTGGGCCCTCGCGGCCGCAACGTCGTGATCGACAAGAAATGGGGCGCTCCCACCATCACCAACGACGGCGTGACCGTCGCCAAGGAGGTGGAGCTGGAGGACCCGTACGAGAACCTGGGCGCCCAGCTCGCCAAGGAAGTCGCCACCAAGACCAACGACATCGCCGGGGACGGCACCACGACGGCGACCGTCCTGGCCCAGGCGATGGTGCGTCACGGCATGCGTTCGGTCGCGGCTGGTGCCAACCCGATGGACATGAAGCGCGGTATCGACGCCGCCGCCGCCGAGGTCTCCAAGCGGCTGCTGGATTCCGCGCGTGACGTGGAGGAGCAGACCGAGATCGCGCATGTCGCGACGATCTCCGCGCAGGACGAGAAGATCGGCGAGTTGATCGCCGAGGCGTTCGCCAAGGTCGGCAAGGACGGTGTCATCACCGTCGAGGAATCGCCGACGATGGGCCTGGAGCTGGAGTTCACCGAGGGCCTCCAGTTCGACAAGGGCTACATTTCGCCGTACTTCATCACCGACCCCGAGCGCCTCGAGGCGGTCCTGGAAGACGCGTACATCCTCGTCTACCAGTCCAAGATCTCCTCGATGCAGGACTTCCTGCCGCTGCTCGAGAAGATCGCGCAGACGAAGCGGCCGATGCTGGTGATCTCCGAGGACGTCGAGGGCGAGGCGCTGGCCACCCTCGTGGTGAACAAGATCCGCGGCCTGCTCAACGTGGTGGCCGTCAAGGCGCCTGGTTTCGGTGACCGCCGCAAGGCGATGCTGGCCGACATCGCGGTGCTGACCGGCGGCACGGTGATCAGCGAGGAGGTCGGCCTCAAGCTGGACTCGGTCGGGCTGGAGGACCTGGGCCGCGCTCGCCGGATCGTCGTGACCAAGGACACCACCACGGTCGTGGACGGCGCGGGCGACAAGTCGGCGATCGAGGACCGGATCAGGCAGATCCGCAACGAGATCGAGAACACCGACTCCGACTGGGACCGGGAGAAGCTGCAGGAGCGGCTGGCCAAGCTGTCCGGTGGCGTCTGCGTCCTGCGTGTCGGCGCCGCGACCGAGGTGGAGCTGAAGGAGAAGAAGCACCGCCTGGAGGACGCCATCTCCGCCACCCGGGCGGCCATCGAGGAAGGCATCATCGCCGGCGGCGGCAGCGCCCTGGTGCATGTGGCCCGAGACCTCGACGACCTCGGCCGTAAGGGTGACGAGGCGACCGGCGTGCGGGTCGTCAAGGCCTCTCTGAGCGAGCCGGCCCGCTGGATCGCGTTCAACGCGGGCCAGGAGGGTTCCGTCGTGGTGGCCAAGATCGCCACCCTGCCCGCCGGGCATGGCTACAACGCGGCCACCGGCGAGTACGGCGACCTGGTGGCCCAGGGCGTCATCGACCCGGTGAAGGTGACCAGGTCGGCCGTGCAGAACGCCGCGTCGATCGCCGCCATGCTGCTGACCACCGAGACCCTGGTGGTCGAGAAGCCGGAGGAGAAGGAGGCCCCCGCGGCCAACGGCCACGGGCACAGCCACCCGCACTGAGATACAGGGCAAACGCGGGGCCACAGGACTGTGGCCCCGCGTTTCGCTTCCTGCGGTCCCTCGTCGACAGGGGCGCCCATAGAATGGGTGCATTCCGCGCTAGCAGCCAGGTATGACATTTCCGCGCCGGAGTGAAGGTGCCATGACTGATCAAGTTCCTCCGGGCCCGGATGAGAAGTTCGCGCCCGTCGGCCTGACCTTTGATGATGTGCTCTTGCTGCCCGCCTATTCCGCGGTAATGCCGAGCGAGGCGGACACCACCACCAGGATCACGCGCCGTTACCGGCTCCGCGTCCCGCTGGTGTCCGCGTCGATGGACACCGTGACCGAGGCCCGGATGGCGATCGCCATGGCCCGCCAGGGCGGCGTGGGAGTGCTGCACCGCAACCTGTCCGTGGAGGAGCAGGCGCAGCAGGTGGACATGGTCAAGCGGTCCGAGGCGGGCATGATCACCGACCCGGTGACCTGCGGGCCCGACGCCACGATCGCGGACGTCGACGGGCTTTGCGCCCGCTACCGGATCTCCGGCGTGCCGGTGACCAGCCCGGACGGTGTACTGGTGGGCATCGTCACGAACCGCGACATCCGGTTCGAGACGGACCACGGCCGCCGCGTGGCCGAGGTAATGACCTCGATGCCCCTGGTCACCGCGCCGGTGGGGGTGGCGCCTGAGGAGGCGCTGCGGCTGCTGCGCCAGCACAAGGTGGAGAAGCTCCCGCTGGTCGACGAGACGGGCCGGCTGCGCGGGCTCATCACTGTGAAGGACTTCACCAAGAGCGAGAAGTTCCCCTTCGCGACCAAGGACCCGGCCGGGCGGCTGGTGGTGGGGGCCGCGGTGGGGGTCGGTGAGGATGCCAAGCGCCGCGCGCAGGCGCTGATCGAGACCGGCGTGGACTTCCTGGTCGTGGACACCGCGCACGGGCACGCGCAGGCCGTGCTGGACATGGTCGCGCAGATCAAGGCCAACTCTGACACCGAGGTGATCGGGGGCAACGTGGCCACCCGGGCGGGTGCGCAGGCCCTGGTGGACGCGGGCGCGGACGGCATCAAGGTGGGCGTCGGGCCGGGCTCCATCTGCACCACCCGGGTGGTGGCCGGCGTGGGCGTCCCGCAGGTCACGGCGATCTACGAGGCGGCCCAGGCGGCCCGGCCGGCCGGCGTGCCCGTGGTCGGCGACGGCGGCCTGCAGTACTCGGGTGACATCGCCAAGGCCATCGCGGCGGGCGCCGACACCGTCATGCTGGGCAGCCTGCTGGCCGGATGCGAGGAAAGCCCGGGCGAGATGGTCTTCATCAACGGCAAGCAGTACAAGCTCTACCGGGGCATGGGCTCGCTCGGCGCCATGCGGAACCGGGAGCGCGGCCGGTCCTACTCCAAGGACCGGTATTTCCAGGACGACGTGCTGCGCGAGGACAAGCTGGTGCCGGAGGGCATCGAGGGGCAGGTGCCCTACCGCGGCCCGCTGGCCGCCGTCGCCGGGCAGCTGGTCGGCGGGCTGCGGGCCGCCATGGGCTACTGCGGCGCCAGGACCATCTCCGACCTGCAGGACGCCCGGTTCATCCAGATCACCGCGGCCGGCCTGACCGAGAGCCACCCGCACGACGTCAAGATGACCGTCGAGGCGCCGAACTACAGCGCCCGCGCCGGCCGGGACGGGACCGCCTCGTGACTGGAGCGGACCTCAGGACCGAAGCAGACGTCATGACCGGAGACTCATGAGCGACGTGGAAATCGGCCGGGGCAAGACCGGGCGCCGGGCGTACTCGCTCAGCGAGATCGGCATTGTGCCCGCCCGCCGGACGCGTGACCCGGAGGAGGTGTCGATTGCCTGGCAGATCGACGCCTACCGGTTCGAGCTGCCGCTGATGGCCTGCCCGATGGACAGCGTGGTATCGCCGGCCACCGCGATCCAGATCGGCCGGCTGGGCGGCCTGGCCGTGCTCGACCTGGAAGGGCTGTGGACCAGGTACTCCGACCCTGAGCCGCTGCTCGCGGAGGTGACCGAGCTCGACGAGCAGGCGGCTACCCGGCGGCTGCAGGCCATGTACGCCGAACCAATCTCCGAGGACCTCATCGGGCGCCGGATCGAGGAGATCGCCCGGGCCGGCGTGACGACCGCGGCCAGCCTGTCGCCGCAGCGCACCGCGCGGTACGCCAAGGCCGTCGTCGACGCGGGGGTGGACATCTTCGTGATCCGCGGCACCACGGTGTCGGCCGAGCACGTCTCGGGCCGGGCCGAGCCGCTGAACCTGAAGCAGTTCATCTATGAGCTCGACGTCCCCGTGGTGGTCGGCGGCTGCGCGACCTACACCGCCGCGCTGCACCTGATGCGTACCGGCGCCGCCGGGGTGCTGGTCGGCTTCGGCGGCGGCTCTGGCCACACCACCGTCAAGGTGCTCGGCGTGGCGGTGCCGATGGCCACCGCGATCGCCGACGTGGCCGCGGCGCGGCGCGACTACCTGGATGAGTCCGGCGGCCGTTACGTGCACGTGATCGCCGACGGGTCCATGACCAGCAGCGGCGACATCGCCAAGGCGCTGGCCATCGGCGCCGACGCGGTCATGGTGGGCTCGCCGCTGGCCCGGGCCACCGAGGCACCGGGGCGGGGCTACCACTGGGGCAGCGAGGCCAACCACACCGAACTGCCCCGGGGCGCCCGGGTCCGGGTCGGGACGATCGGCACGCTGGAGCAGATCCTGCACGGCCCGTCGACCGTCCCCGACGGCTCGATGAACCTGATGGGGGCGCTCCGCCGCACGATGGCCACGGCCGGCTACTCCGACCTGAAGGAGTTCCAGCGGGTCGAGGTGGTTGTCGCCGATTCCGGCCTGCCCGCCGGTAATCGGTAGAGCCGCCGCTAGACTCCTCGCCATGGCTCAGCCCCACCCTCAGCCAGCCCACCCTGGGCCAGCACCGTCTAAGCTCCGCGTCCTGTCCGGCATCCAACCTACGGCCGACTCGTTCCACCTCGGCAACTACCTCGGCGCGCTGCGCCAGTGGGTGGCGCTGCAGGACAGCTACGACGCCTTCTACTGCGTGGTCGACCTGCACGCGATCACGCTGCCGCAGGACCCGGCGCTGCTGTCCCGGCGCACCCGGGTCGCCGCCGCTCAGCTGCTCGGGGCCGGGCTCGACCCGGACCGGTGCACGCTGTTCGTGCAGAGCCACGTGCCCGAGCACACCGAACTGGCCTGGGTGCTCGGCTGCATGACGGGGTTCGGCGAGGCGAGCCGGATGACCCAGTTCAAGGACAAGTCGTCACGGGAAGGCCAGGACCAGGCCTCGGTCGGGCTGTTCACCTACCCGGTCCTGCAGGCCGCGGACATCCTGCTCTACCAGGCCGACCAGGTGCCGGTGGGCGAGGACCAGCGGCAGCACCTCGAGCTCAGCCGGACGCTGGCCCAGCGGTTTAACCACAGGTACGGCCAGACGTTCGTGCCCCCGCAGCCGTACATCCTGGCCGACGTGGCCAAGATCTACGACCTGCAGGAGCCGACGGCCAAGATGAGCAAGTCGTCCTCGTCCCCGCAGGGCATCATCGACGTCCTGGACGACCCGGCCGTGATCCGCAAGAAGATAGCCCGCGCGGTCACCGACGCGGGCTCGGAGGTCCGCGCCGACCCGGACGGCAAGCCGGGCGTGACCAACCTGCTGCGGATCTACTCGGCGCTGTCCGGCGAGCCGGTGGCCACCCTGGAGGCTAAGTACTCCGGCGCGGGCTACGGCGCCTTCAAGAAGGACCTGGCCGAACTGGTCGTCGCCAGCTTCACCCCGATCAGGGAGCGGACCGAGCGCATCCTCGCCGACGAGGCCGGGCTCGACCGGCTGCTCGCCGACGGCGCCGCGCGCGCCCGCCGGGTGGCCGGGCAGACCATGACCACCGTCCGCGAGCGCGTCGGCCTGCTCAAGCCCGCGAGCTGACCCGCCCCCGCGACGGCCAGCCCCATGCGCCGGTTAAGGGGACCGGACGGTCCAGCATGAGCCTCCCAGCTCTCCTCGTAGGGCGTAAGGCTGCCCCGAAGTACCCTGAGCACATGGAACGCATGTCCGAGTCAGGGTTTCCCATCGATCCCGTTTACGACGACAGCAAGCTCACGGACTTCCGGCCCGGAGAAAAGCTTGGCAAGCCGGGAGAGTATCCGTTTACTCGCGGAGTGTATCCGCGAATGTATGTCGACCGGCCCTGGACGATGCGTCAGTACGCCGGCTTCGCCACCGCCCAGGAGTCCAACCGCCGCTATCACGAGCTGATCGAGGCGGGCACCACCGGGCTCTCGGTCGCCTTCGACCTGCCCACGCAGATGGGATACGACTCCGATGCCCGGATCGCGCAGGGCGAGGTGGGCAAGGTCGGCGTGGCTATCGACACCGTCGACGACATGCGGACCCTCTTTAACGGCATCCCCCTGGACACCGTGTCCACGTCGATGACCATCAACGCGCCCGCCGCGGTGCTGCTGCTGATGTACCAGACGGTCGGCGAGGAGCAGGGCGTCGGCCCGGACAAGCTGACCGGCACGATCCAGAACGACGTGCTCAAGGAGTACATCGCCCGCGGTACCTACATCTACCCGCCCCGCCCGTCGCTGCGCCTGGTCGCCGACACGTTCGCCTACTGCCGTCAAGAGCTGCCCAAGTGGAACACGATCTCCATCTCCGGCTACCACATGGCCGAGGCGGGCGCCACGCCGGTGCAGGAGATCGCGTTCACGCTGGCCAATGCCAAGGAATACGTGCGGGCGGCCGTGGCGTCCGGACTGGAAATCGATGACTTCGCCCCGCGGCTCTCCTTCTTCTTCGTGGCGCGGACCACGCTGCTGGAGGAGGTCGCCAAGTTCCGCGCGGCCCGGCGGCTGTGGGCCGGCATCATGAGAAATGAGTTCAAGGCACAAGATCCCAGGTCGCAGATGCTGCGGTTCCACACCCAGACGGCCGGCGTGCAACTCACCGCGCAGCAGCCGGAGGTGAACCTGATCCGGGTGAGCCTGCAGGCCCTGGCGGCGGTGCTTGGCGGGACCCAGTCGCTGCACACGAACTCCTTCGACGAGGCGCTCGCGCTGCCCAGCGCCAAGGCGGCCCGGCTGGCGCTGCGCACCCAGCAGGTGATCGCGTACGAGAGCGACCTGACCGCGACGGCAGACCCGTTCGCGGGCTCCTACGCGATCGAGTCGATGACCGACGAGATCGAGGCGGCCGCGCAAAGCCTGATGGACCGCATCGAGGACATGGGCGGGGCGGCCGCGGCGATCGAGCGCGGCTTCCAGAAGTCCGAGATCGAGAGCACGGCGTACCAGGTGGCGCGGGAAATCGACGAGGGCGAGCGGGTCATCGTCGGCCTGAACAGGTTCACCGCGGAGGGCGAGGAGCCCTATCAGCCGCTGCGGCCCGACCCGGCCCTCGCGGCCGAACAGGCGGCCCGGCTGGCCCGGCTGCGGAAGGAACGGGACCCCGAACCGCATCGCCGCGCGATCTCCGCCCTCAAATCGGCCGCGGAAGGCACCGGTAACGTCCTTTACCCGCTCCGCGACGCGCTGCGGGCCGACGCCACCCTGGGTGAGGTGTGCGACGCGCTGCGGGATGTCTGGGGCGAGTATCAGCCCGGGGAACTTTGATTGCAGAACAATTTTCGGGCACGGAGGCCGGGCATGGCTATCGAGTGGAACCCTTCCCGCGGCGCGACGCTCGGCGTCGAATGGGAGGTCCAGCTAATCGACAGCGAGACTAAGCTGCTGCGTCAGGAAGCGGGTAAGCTGATCGACCAGCTGCCCGTGACCGGCGATACGGGCGAGCACCCCCGAATCCGCCACGAGCTGATGCAGTCCACGATTGAACTGGTCACAGGCATTTGCAGCACGGTGGCCGAGGCGAAAGACGACCTGGCCGTAACGATCACCGAACTCCAGCGGATGACGGACGAGCGCGGTATCCTACTAGCCTGCGCCGGGACTCACCCGGTGAGTGACTGGCGAGACGCGACGATGGCGCCAATCCAGCGCTATGCGGAGCTGGTCGAGCAAATGCAGTGGCTTGCCCGCCGGATTCAGACCTTCGGTGTGCATGTCCATGTGGGGCTTCGGGAGGGGAACAAGGCGATTCCGATCGTCAATGCCCTGGCCGCTTACCTTCCGCATTTTCTCGCCCTTACTGCGTCGAGCCCGTTCTGGTGCGGGTATGACACCGGGCTTGCCTCCAGCAGGTCGGTGACGTTTGGCGCATTGCCGACGGCGGGTCCGCCGCATCGGCTTGCGAACTGGGAACAGTTCGAGGACTACATGGACACCCTGCTGCGGGCGGGGACGATCCGCAGCATCAAGGAGGTCTGGTGGGACATCCGGCCGCACCCGGACTTCGGCACCGTCGAGATCCGCATGTCCGACGGTGTGCCGACGCTGCGCGAGGTCGGCATGGTGGCCGCGCTCTCGCAGTGCCTGGTCCAGCTCTTCGACTCCCAGCTGGACCGCGGCTATACGCTGCCCTGCCCGTCGGCCTGGGTGGTCAGGGACAACAAGTGGCGCGCCACGCGATTCGGGCTGGACGCGATCGTGATCACTGACGAGGCCGGCGCCACGGCGCCGCTGCGCGACGAGCTTTTTGAATTGCTCGCCGCGCTGGAGCCGGTAGCCTCGAGGCTAGGGTGCCAGGACGAGCTTTCCGTGGTCTCGGAAGTGCTCGAGCATGGCGCCTCTTACGAACGGCAGCGGGCCGTCTACGCGCAAACCGGGGATCTCATCAGCGTGGTAGACGCACTCGTTACCGAGTTCGCCGAAGACAGATTCTGCATGCACGGGGATGGTGGGCATGGCCGGAAATGAGCAGGGCAATGATCTGCTCGCGGATCTGAGCGCGTTCCTGGCGGAGCACGAAGCCGAGCTGATCGACTTCCGCCGCGACCTGCACGCCCATCCCGAGCTGGCCTTTAACGAGCACCGCACCACCCGCCGGGTGGCGCTGCGCCTGGCCGCGGCGGGCCTGCGCCCGGTGATCTTGCCCAAGGGGACCGGCTTGCTCGTGGACATCGGCTCGGAGCAAGTTCCTTATACCGAACGTCCTGTCGTTGCGCTCCGGGCAGATCTCGACGCGCTGCCGATGGCGGACGACAAGGACGTGCCTTACCGCTCTACTGTGCCGGATGTCTGCCATGCCTGCGGCCACGACGTGCACACCACCGTGCTGCTCGGCGCCGGCTTGTTCCTGGCCCAGCAGGCCGCCGCGGGTCTGCTGCCCGGGCGGGTCAGGCTCATCTTCCAGCCCGCTGAGGAGGCGGCCGGCGGTGCGCTCGACGTGCTCGCGTCGGGCGGGATCGCGTCGGTTGGCCGGATCTTCGCCCTGCACTGCGATCCCCGGCTCGATGCGGGCCAGCTCGGCGTGCGCTCGGGCGCGATCACCGCGGCCTGCGACAAGATCGAGGTGCGCGTGTCCGGGCCCGGCGGGCACACCGCCCGGCCGCACCTGACCGCGGACCTGGTCTACGCGCTCGGGAAGATCCTCACCGAGGTCCCCGCGGCGCTGTCCCGGCGGGTCGATCCGCGGTCCAGCCTCAGCCTGGTCTGGGGCCGGGTCAGCGCGGGCACCGTGGCCAACGCCATCCCCGACGACGGCGTCGCCGAGGGCACCGTCCGCTGCCTCGACGACGAAGCCTGGCACACCGCGCCCGACCTGCTCAAGGGGCTCATCGACTCGGTGGCTTCGGCCTACGGGATACAGGCCGAGCTCAGCTACCAGCGGTACGTGCCGCCCACGGTCAACGACCAGGCCAGTGTGGCCATGATCTCCGCGGCCGCGCTTGACGTGCTCGGCGCGGGCCAGGTCGTGCAGACGCCGCAGAGCCTCGGCGGCGAGGACTTCGCCTGGTACCTGGAGTCCATCCCCGGCGCGCTGGCCCGGCTCGGCACCCGGGTGCCGGGAACGGTCGTGTCGCACGACATTCACCAGCCCACCTTCGACGTGGACGAGCGCGCCATCGGCGTCGGGGTCCGCGTGATGGCGGCCACGGCGATCACCGCGCTCTGGGATGACGGCGCGATCGTCGCTCAGCCGCTGCCCGGCGTGACCGGCGCCTGAGGTTAGCCTGGATGGATCCCGCCCCACCCGGGCGGGACCCGTCGCGGAGAGTACGGCACCATGACAGCCAGCCAGCCACCGGACAAGCCGCAGGTGTTCCGCTCGCCGACCGCGGTCGTCGTCTGGGTCGTGTGGCTGCTTTTCGCCGCCGGCAACGGGATCGACCTGGCCGCTCGCGGCCGGGACCACGTGTCCGCGGTCGCGGCGGCCATCTTGCTGCTGGCGACCGGTGCCGCCTACGTCACCGCGCAGCGGCCCCGGATCATCGCCGATAAGACCGGGGTGACGATCAGGAACCCGCTGCGTGATCACCGGATCGGCTGGGCGGGAGTGGCCAAGGTGGATCTGACCGACCTGCTGCGCGTGCACTGCCGCTGGGTCGGCCCGGCGGTCGCGGTGCCCGGCCAGCCCGGCGGCAAGGAGCACCACAAGGTCATCAGCGCCTGGGCCGTGCACTACTCCCGGCGGCGCCAGTTGACTGCCGAGGCCAGGGCCCGCCGCGCGCCCCGGTCCCCGGGGCTACGGCGCTCGTCCCTGGGCCTGCCGTCCGGCGGCCGTGGCCTGCCCTACGGCGGCGCCGCATCGGGCCCCGAAACCTCTAGCCCCGAGGCCGAAGCGGAGAAGATCGTCCGGGTGCTCAGCGAGCGCGCCACCGCGGCCAAAGCCGAGGCCGTCTGGGCCAGCGGCACGGCGGAGACCGCAGGAGGTGAAGCTGCCGAGAAAACCGCGGCCGCCTCAGGAAACGGGGCCGCCAGCCCAGCCGGCGACACTACAGCCTTGGACGCCGCCGCCTGGCCCGGTGGGTCCGAGCCGCTGACGAGCACCTGGAGCGGCCGGGCGATCGCCGCCCTCGTCATTCCCGCGCTGATCCTGCTGGTGGTCTGGCTTCTCTAGGCGGGCCCGCTCTAGCCCGGACGGGCGTCGCGGGCATCATGGCGCGACGCCGTGAACGCGTAGCGCCGGACCTAGGGTCCGGGTGCGGGCCAGGGCGGCTCGGACCCGCTGACCTCATCGGGCCCGCCAGGCCCGTCGACCCCGGCATTGGAGTCACCCACCTTGGCGCACGGCAGGGCGCGCAGCCCTGCGACGTAGTCCTCCGGGGCGCCGGCCCGTTCCGCGGAATCGGCGAGGATGCCGATGCTCCTGGCCGACGGCAGCCCGCCCTCATAGAAGTTGAGCACGTACAGCCAGGCCAGCGCGTCGCCGTCGAGAGTCTCCACCCGGACCTTGGCCTTGCGGTAGTAACCGAGAGTTACGCCGTCCCAGTTGTCGAGTTCCTTCTCGTCGCTGCCGAACACGTCGTAGAGCACGACGAATACCCGGGAGCCCGGCTCCTCCACCACGGTGGCGAGGGCACCGTCCCAGCCGATGTCTTCGCCGCCGAACGTCAGCCGCCATCCTTCCAGCCAGCCGGTTCCGCGCTGTGGTGAGTGCGGGCAGCGCAGCAGCATCTGCGCTGGGTCCATGTTGCTGCCGTAGGCTGCGTACAGTGCCACGGGGGCAAGCGTACGGTGTCGCGCCCCTGGACGCCGTGCATTGCCCCGCGCCTGATACCTGACTGCGACCAACTCACCCGTGGAGAATTACTAATCGTGACCCTGCCACGTCAGAGAATCGCGATCCTGGGGGGCGGCCCCGGTGGTTACGAGGCTGCTCTCGTCGCGGCCCAACTCGGCGCCGATGTCACCCTCGTCGACTCCGACGGGCTGGGTGGCGCCTGCGTGCTCACCGACTGCGTGCCCTCCAAGTCGCTCATCGAGACCTCCAACGCGATGACGCTGCTCAACCGGGGCGCCGGGCTGGGCATCGCCACCGGCGGCCTGGCCACCGTCAACGCCGCGCGCCTGTACGAGCGGATCACCGACCTGGCCCGGGCCCAGTCCCGCGACATCGCCGCGCGGGTGGCCGCGGAAGACGTCAGGGTGATCGCCGCGAAGGGCAGGCTGACCGCCCCGGGCACGGTGCGGGCGGGCGACGAGGAGATCAAGGCGGACGCCGTCCTGATCGCCACCGGGGCGCTGCCCCGGGCGCTGCCCGGCGCGGAGCCTGACGGCGAGCGCATCTTGACCTGGCGTCAGCTCTATGACCTGACCGAGGTTCCGCGGGACCTGATCGTGATCGGTTCCGGCGTCACCGGGGCCGAGTTCGCCAGCGCCTACCAGGCGCTCGGCTCGCGGGTCACCCTGGTGTCCTCCCGGGACCGGGTGCTGCCGCAGGAGGACGAGGACGCGGCCAACCTGATCGAGGACGTGTTCCGCCGCAGCGGCATGACGGTGCTCGGCCGGTCGCGCGCCCAGGCCGTCCGCCGCGACACCGACGGCGTCACCGTGACCCTGGACGACGGCCGGACCGTAACCGGCAGCCACTGCCTGCTGACCGTGGGCATGATCCCGAGGACCGAGGGCTGCGGCCTGGACGAGGCCGGGGTGAAGGTGGACACGCGCGGCTTCATCGAGGTGGACCGGGTGTCCCGGACGTCGGTGCCCGGCGTATACGCGGCGGGGGACTGCACCGGCGTGCTGATGCTGGCCTCGGTCGCCGCCATGCAGGGCCGGATCGCCATGTGGCACGCGCTCGGCGAGGCGGTGGGGCCGCTGCGGCTGGGCCACGTCGCGGCGACCATCTTCACCGACCCGGAGATCGCCACCGTCGGCGTCTCGCAGCGCGCGGTCACCGCGGGCGAGGTCTCCGCCCGGGTGCTGAAGCTGCCGCTGGCCACGAACCCGCGGGCCAAGATGGCTGGCTTCCGGGACGGTTTCGTCAAGCTGTTCACCAGCCCGGGCACCGGCGTCGTCCTGGGCGGCGTGATCGTGGCCCCGCGGGCCAGCGAGCTGATCCTCGCCGTCTCGGTCGCCATGGAACAGCGTCTGACCGCCGAGCAGCTGGCGACCACGTTCGCCGTCTACCCGTCCCTGTCCGGCAGCATCACCGAGGCGGCCCGCAAGCTGATGGAGTTCACGCCCGACACCCTCTAGGGCCCTGTCTGCTCCTCAGTGGGAGGGCCGGCCCAGGTCGGGATCGTCCGGGGCCTCGAGCCCGTGCCGGCGCAGCCGGGATACCCGGATGTCGTCGGCGTACAACGCGACGATGCCCACGCTGCAGATCAAGAACAGCGCGGGCACCGCGATGCGAATCCACAGCGCGCCGGGGAGCAACGCGAGCGCGGCGGTGAACGGCAGCGTCACGATCAGGTGGCGGACGATGAGCCGGCCCCGCCAGCCGGCGTCGGTGAGTTCGTGCCGCACCCAATCCCGATACCGGTCGGGCAGCCGGGCGCCGAGCGCGAACAGCGCCTGCCGTCCCAGGCCCGGGTCCCCCGGGAGCCTGCTCACCAGTGATCAGTCCGCGAGCTCGCAGATGGCCGCGCCCGCGCTGACCGTCTGGCCTACCTCGACCGACAGGCCGGTGACCGTGCCGTCCTTGTGCGCGGTCAGCGGCTGTTCCATCTTCATCGCCTCCAGGACAACTACCACGTCGCCGGCCGACACCTGCTGCCCTTCGCTGGCCGCGATCTTGATGATCGTGCCCTGCATGGGGCTGACCAAAGTGTCGCCGCTGCCCGCGTGCACAGACCGCCTGCCGCGGCTGGTTCCGCGGGCCCGTTCGGCCGGAATCGAGGCAGTACGGCGGGACACGCCCAGGCTGGCCGGCACCACCACCTCGAGCCTCTTCCCGCCCACCTCGACCGTGATCGTCTCGCGATCCGGCGCAGTGTCAGCCTCGGCGGCCTCCTGGGCCGGCATGGGAGCGGCGAATTCGGTCTCGATCCAACGGGTGTGCACGCGCAGCGGCTCGCCGGCGAACGCCGGGTCCGCGACCACGGCCCGGTGGAAGGGCAGCACGGTGGGCATCCCGCCGGCCTCGAACTCGGCCAGCGCGCGCGCCGAACGCTGCAGCGCCTCGGCCCGGCTCGCGCCGGTCACGATCAGCTTGGCGATCAGCGAGTCGAACACCTGCGGGATCGTCATCCCGCCCCGGTACCCCGCGTCGACCCGCACACCGGGCCCGGATGGCAGGTTCCAGGTGGTGATCGTGCCCGGGGCGGGCAAGAAGTTCCGGGCCGGATCCTCGGCGTTGATCCGGAACTCGATCGAGTGCCCCCGGGCCGGCGGGTCGTCGTAGCCAAGCGGCTCGCCCTCGGCGATGCGGAACATCTCGCGCACCAGGTCGATGCCGGTGACCTCCTCGCTGACCGGGTGCTCCACCTGCAGCCGGGTGTTGACCTCCAGGAAGCTGATCGTGCCATCCTGGCCGACGAGGAACTCGCAGGTGCCGGCGCCCACGTACCCGGCCAGCCGCAGGATGTCCTTGGAGGACCGGTACAGAGCCTCGGTCTGCGCCGCGGAAAGGAACGGCGCCGGCGCCTCCTCGACCAGCTTCTGGTGCCTGCGCTGCAGCGAGCAGTCCCTGGTCGAGACGACCACCACGTGGCCGTGGGCGTCGGCCAGGCACTGCGTCTCCACGTGCCGCGGCCGGTCCAGGTACCGCTCGACGAAGCACTCGCCCCGGCCGAACGCCGCGGTGGCCTCCCGGACCGCCGACTCGAACTTCTCGGTGACCTCCTCCTCGCGCCAGGCCACCTTCAGCCCGCGGCCGCCGCCGCCGAACGCGGCCTTGATCGCCACCGGGTAGCCGTGCTCGCGGGCGAACGCCAGGACCTCGGCGGCGCCGCTGACCGGGTCCGGGGTGCCCGGCGTGAGCGGCGCCCCCGCCTGCAGGGCGATGTGCCTGGCCTTGACCTTGTCGCCGAGCGCCTCGATGGCCTGCGGCGGGGGACCGATCCAGGTCAGCTCCGCCGCCGTCACCGCCCGGGCGAAGTCGGCGTTCTCGGCCAGGAAGCCGTAACCGGGATGGACCGCGTCCGCGCCGGACTCCAGCGCCACCTTGATGATCTTGTCGATGTCCAGGTAGGTATCCTGGCTGGTCGCCCCGCCCAGCGCGTAGGCCTCGTCAGCCATCATGACGTGCAGCGCGTCCAGGTCGGGTTCGGCGTACACGGCCACGCTGCCCAGCCCGGCATCACGGCAAGCCCGCACGACCCGGACGGCGATCTCGCCGCGGTTCGCGATCAGCACCTTGCGCACTGCGGCCTCCCTGTTTCCTGCTGCGCAGAGTCTAGATCAGGTAACTCATGCTGCCACGCTGGCTCAAGTCTCAGCATGCTCCGGCTGTCCGGAAAACCCCGCCGTGAGTGTGATAACGGGCACACACTGGCGTGGCGGGTGCGAACACCGCGCCTGCGCCGCCGCTAACCAGGACGCTGGCGCTGCCGACGAGCACCCGCTTCCTAGCTGACATGCGCGTGCGCTGCTCGTCAGCGAGCCTGGCCTGCGCCTTGTCCTGCTTCTTCTATGCGCTGCTGTGGATAAGTCCCATCGCTGCCATCTCCACTTACCCGGCCGTTCAGGTTTGCCGCCGGGCCGGCGATGCTGGCGCGGCCGCTGCGGGACCGCACCGGCTAACAGTCTGCGGCAGGCGCATGTCCTGGTCTCGTGCCGAACGTCCCGGGAATGACGGGCCTATGGTCGCTGCCTGCTCGGCCATCACAGGTTCAATGCCGAAGATCACGTACGGTAAGTGCCGATTGCCATGGACCGTGGTCTCGGCGGCAAGCTGGGTAAACGCTTGCGCCGGGAAATTCGCATGCGGGGG
>JBKQQQ010000637.1:0-4307 GCA_052144275.1 Streptosporangiaceae bacterium | reverse complement strand
GGGAACCTCACCGCGCTGCGCGAGCTGGCCCTGCTGTGGCTCGCCGACCGGGTGGAGGAGGGCTTGCAGCGATACCGGGCCGAGCACGGCATCGCCGACCAGTGGGAGACCAGGGAGCGGATCGTGGTCGCCATCGCCGGGGAGAAGGGCGACGAGGCCGTGATCAGGCGGGCCGCGAGGATCGCCGCCCGGACCCCCGGCAGCGATCTGATCGCGGTGCACGTGACCTCCGATGACGGCCTGCTGGTCGCGCCGGCCGGGGCGCTGGAGACCCAGCGCGCGCTGGTGGTCTCGGTCGGCGGTAGCTTCCAGGAGCTGCCCGGCGAGGACATTCCCGAGACGCTGCTGGGCTTCGCCCAGGCCGAGAACGCGACCCAGATGGTGCTCGGCGCGAGCCGTCGCGGCCGGTTCCTGACCCTGCTCACCGGCAAGAGCATCCCGACCAGAGTGGCCCGCCGGGCCGAGCACATCGACGTGCACCTGGTCAGCCGCGACGAGAAAGAACGGCTCCGGCCGGCGCTGACGCGTGGGCTGAGGTCGCTTGGCAGCCGCCGGCTCAACGCCAACCGGGCGAACGCGGAGGCGGCGGCCCTGACCCGGCTCGCGGGGAGCGTGCTGCGCGGGCACGACGACCCGCCCGCGCTGCTCGAGGAGATCCGGCAGATGTTCAGCCTGGACGCGGTCAGCCTGCTCGAAAACCGGCCGAACGGCTCGGGCCCTTACGTGCTGGCCAGTGCCGGCGAGCAGCCGCCGGAGGGGCCGGGCGCGGACGTGGAGCTGCCGGTCACTGACACGTTCACGCTGGCCGCCCGCGGGCCCGTCCTCGGCCGGGAGGACGTGCGGGTGCTCTTTTCCTGCGCGGTCCAGGTCGTGGCCGGCCTCAGCTACCGGCGCCAGGAGGAGCGGCAGGCCGAGGCGGCCAGGCATACGGCCGACCTGCGCTCGCGGGCGGCGCTGGTCGCCGCCACCGGCGAGCGGGCCCGCCAGCAGCTGGCCACGGCCACGGCGGCGCTGACGGCATTGGCTGGCACGGACGCGGCGGATGACCGCGCCGCCCTGGTCGCCGCCGCCCGCCGCGCGGTGGACCAGGTGAGCAGGCTGATCGGTGACCTCTCCGATCTCAGCCGGCTGCACGCCGGGGCGGTCGAGACCTACCTGCGGCCGGTCGACCTCGACGAGGTGATGGCCGCCTGCCTGGACGACCTGGGGCCGGGCAGCCAGCGCGTCACGCTGAGCACGGCCGAGGACCTGCCCGACGTGATCGCCGATGCCACGCTCCTCACCCGGATCCTGACCAGCCTGCTCGCCGACGCGCTGCAGCGCAGTCCGGCCGGCCAGCCGCCGGTGGTCACCGCGGTCAGCCGGAACAGCCGGGTCGAGGTCCGCATCACCGACGAGGGGCCGGACCAGCCCGATGGCGAGACCAGCCTGGCGTTCCGGCTCGCCCGCGATCTCACCGAGGCACTCGGTGACACACTGCGCAGTGAGAACCTCCCCGGCGGCGGCCACAGCGTGGTCGTGACCTTGCCCGCGGCCGCCCGCGCGGCCGGGACCTTGGTCCCGGGACCCGGTGACACAGCTACCTGCCCCCGCCTGCCATCGGACACCGAGACTAACTGGTAGGTATTCGTTACCTCGAGAAGCGGCCATAGAGATGACCCACAAGAACGAGCGCGTGCTCTCCGTCGCCGAACTGGCCCGGGTGGAGGGCGAGGGCGCCCTGTACGTCCGGACCAGCGGCAACAAGGTCGAAGAAGCGCGGCTCGCTATCTACGAGCCGCCCCGCTTCTTCGAGGCGTTCCTGCGCGGTCGCGCGTACACCGAGCCGCCGGACATCACCGCCCGCATCTGCGGCATCTGCCCGGTCGCCTACCAGATGAGCGCGTGCCTGGCGATCGAGGCCGCCTGCGGTGTCACCGTCGACGGGCCGATCGCCGACCTGCGCAGGCTGCTGTACTGCGGGGAGTGGATCGAGAGCCACGCGCTGCACATCTACCTGCTGCACGCACCCGACTTCCTCGGCTACAGCAGCGGGATCGAGATGGCCACGCACCGACGCGACCTGGTGGAACGCGGCCTGGCCCTGAAGAAGGCCGGGAACGCGATCATGGAGGCGGTCGGCGGCCGGGCCATCCACCCGATCAACGTGCGCGTCGGCGGTTTCTACCGGGCCCCCGCCCGGGCCGAGCTCGCCTCGCTCACCGAGCCGCTGCGCCGGGCGCTCGACGTCGCGCTCGAGACCGTGCGCTGGGTGTCCGGCTTCGATTTTCCCGACCACGCCTGCGCGACGGCGGACATGCTCGCGATGTCCCGTCCTGGCACCTATGCCATCGAACGGGGCACGCTGGTGACACTTTCGGGCCTGGCGTTCCCGGCGGCCGGGTGGGACGAGCACGTGATCGAGGAGCAGGTGCCGCACTCCACCGCGCTGCACGCGCACCTGGCTGGCGGCGGGCGCTACCTCACCGGGCCGCTGGCCCGCTACACGCTCGGCTCGCAGTGGCTGTCTCCGCTGGCCCGCGAGGCAGCCCGGGCCGCCGGGCTGGGGGAGACCTGCGACAACCCGTTCCGCAGCATCATCGTGCGGGCGGTGGAAACGGTGTACGCGGTCGAGGAGGCGCTGCGGCTCATCGCCGCCTACGACCCGCCCGACCCGCCCGCCGTCGAGGTGAGCCCGCGGGCCGGCGTCGGCTACGGCGTCACCGAGGCCCCCCGGGGGACCTTGTGCCACCGGTACGAGATCGACGCGGACGGCCTCATCAGCACCGCCCGCATCATCCCCCCGACATCCCAGAACCAGGCGGCCATCGAGGCCGACCTGCGCGCCTTCGTGGAAGCCCGGATCGAGCTTGACGACGCCGAGCTCACCCGCCAGTGCGAGCAGGCAATCCGTAACTACGACCCGTGCATATCCTGCGCGGCCCACTTCCTGGATCTCACCGTAGAAAGATCTTTATCAGACCGAACGGATGGTGGTTCCCGTGTCTGCTTCCGGCTTCGCGCCCACTGACGCCGGCCCGGTCGTGGTGATCGGCGTCGGCAACGAGTTCCGCCGTGATGACGGCGCCGGCCCCGCGGTCGTCGGCCGGCTGCGTGACCTGGCGCCGCCCGGCGTCCGCCTGGTGATCACGGACGGCGAGCCCACCCGGCTGATCGATGCCTGGACCGGGGCGACGCTGGCCGTGGTCGTCGACGCGGTCCGCGCCCAGCGGCCAGATCAGGGACCGCCGCGGCCGGGGACGGTCCACCGTTTCGTGGTAGCCGGGCCGAGGGCCGGATCGGGCCGGGCGGCGAGCTCGCACGGCTTCGGCTTCGACGATGCGATAAGGCTGGCCGAGGCGCTCGACCGGATGCCCGCGCGCTTGATCGTGCACGCGATCGAGGCGGCCGACCTGACCCAGGGGCCGGGCCTGACGCCACCGGTCGCCGCCGCCGTCGGCGTGGTGGCCACCGCGGTCCTGGCCGACCTTAGTCCCTACCTGGCGGGGCCCTAGGCTCCTGGTCCGCTGACATCGGGCCGGCTGTGCTTGAGGTAACGCGTTAAGGATGTGATCAGCATGCGGGCACTGGTGGTGTACGAATCGATGTACGGGAACACGCACGTCGTCGCCAGCAACATCGCGGACGGCCTGCGCGCCACCCACGAGGTGACCCTCGTCCCGGTGGCCGAGGCTACCGAGGACCTGGTGGCCGAGGCCGACCTTGTGGTCGTCGGCGGCCCGACGCATATGCACGGGCTGTCGAGCCCGGCCAGCCGGCGGATGGCAGCCCAGGCGGCCGCCAAACCGGCCAGCGGGCTGAGCCTGGACCCGGACGCCTGCGGGCCGGGACTGCGGGACTGGCTCAAGGGCCTCGGCCCGGGAATAGGCCCGGGAATGCGCACTGCGCACGCTCTGGCGGCCGCCTTCGACACCCGGATCAACGGCGTCCCGGCGTTCACCGGCGCAGCCAGCCGGGGCATCGGCAGGCTGCTGAAGCGGCACGGCTACCGGCTCATCGCCGCCCCGGAGAGCTTCCTGATCGGCCAGCAGAACACGCTGCTCGACGGCGAGGCTTCCCGGGCCCGCCGCTGGGGTGCCGCACTCGGCGTCATCGCCACCAGCATCAACCTCCCGGCGCCGGCCTGAGACCGGTCACCCGGCCAGCGGACCTTCGGGACCAAAGACCCTAGCCGCGCCTGGTTCCGGCTGACATGGTCGGCGCCATGACCGCCATTGTGCCGGTCGCGCTGGCCGGTGATGAGCTGGAGGTTCCCTGCGCCGATGCTGGTCAGCGCCGGTACCTATCCTTTGACGCGGCGGCCGCCA
>JBKQQQ010000636.1:0-8024 GCA_052144275.1 Streptosporangiaceae bacterium | reverse complement strand
GCGCGACGGCGGTGAGGAGGTGGCACCGGGTGAACGAGGACATCATCCAGGCGGCGCTGGCCGCGCTGCCGTACCGTGACCGGGCCGCCCTGCGCGACGCGGCGCCCGCCCTGCGCGACCTGACCGCCTCCATCGACGCCCAGGCGGACTAGTGCTCCGGCCAAGGGGCTCGCGGGCTAGGGCTCGCGGGCTGGCGCTCGCGAACTAGAGTCGGCCACCGGCCGGTCAGTTGCTGCCGTCCCGCTATCCAGCTCCCCGCCCGGCTGCGGCTCGGTCCGGCTGAGCGCGGACGGCCACCAGTTCCACCGGCCGAGCAGCACGACCGTGCATGGCACGAGGATGGTGCGGACGATGAAGGTGTCCATCAGCACGCCAAGGGCCAGGCCGACGCCGACGTCGCGGATCTGGCTGCCGCCTGAGCCGCGGCCACCGACCAGCGCGAACACCGAGAAGGTGCCGGCCAGCACCAGCCCGGCCGAGGTCACCGTGGTCCCGGTGGCGGCGAGTGCCCGACTGACTGCCTCCCGTAGCGGAAGATGGTGAGCCTCCTCCCGGATCCTGCTCATGACGAGGATGTTGTAGTCCTCGCCCAGCGCGAGCAGGAAGATGAACATCAGGAACGGGAGGATGAAGGTCAGGCCGCTGCTGCCGCCGATCTTGATGAACAAGATGACGGACAGCCCGAGCGCGGCGAAGTACGACAGCGCCACCGACGCGATCAGGTACAGCGGCGCGATCAGCGACCGTATCACCAGGCAGAGCAGCAGGCCGATGACCACGATGGCGATCGGGACGACATGGACCAGGTCGCTGTCGGAGATCACGCTGATGTCGTAGAAGGCAGGCGCCTCGCCGCCGACCCCGTAGGCGGTGGCGTCCAGGGTCTTCGCCACCGCGGCCGCCTCGGCGCGGATCGCCGGCACCGCGTTCATCGCGGCCGTGGTCGACGGGTCACCGGCCTTCAGGCCGGTCTGGAACTGGATGGTCTCGCCATCGGGGCTGACGTACTGGGCGGTGGCCCGGTAAGCCTCGTATTGGGCCAGCGGGATGTTGCTCTGTCCTGCGGGGGGGATCGCGGGCAGCGCCTGCGGGTTACCCAGCGCCGCGTGCAGCGACTGGTACTGGGCGGGGGTGAGCGGGACGCCTACCGGGTTCAGCGGTCCGGTGACGCCGGTGAACAGCCCGCTCGCCTTGAGCTGGCTGGTCGCGGCGGCCACCGGGGCCGGGTTGTCCCAGACCGGCTGGGGCAGCTTGTAGATCAGGTTGGTCGGGTTGGCCGCGCTCGCCGGGAAGTGCTCGGTGAGCAGCGCGGTCCCCGCCGCGGAGTCCGTTCCGGCCGGGGCGCTGATCGACCCGCCGAACCCGCCCGGCTCATACGCCGTCACGGCGGTCGCGAGCGCGCCGAACACGATGACGCCGATGGTCAGCGGTACGGCCGGCCTGCGCACGATCCGCGTCGCGATCCGGCCCCACAGGCCGGCTTTGCCAGTACCTGCACGAGTCTTGCTCGGCCAGAACGCCGCCCGGCCGAACACCGCCAGCAGCGCGGGCAGCAGGGTGAGCCCGGCCAGCAGCATGGTGCCGATGCCGATGGCCAGCGGGATGCCGAGCTGGGAGTAGATCTGGAAGGTGGCGGCAAGCAGGGACAGCAGCGCGGCGATGACGGTGAGGGCGGAGAACGTGATGGTCTCACCGACCCGCGTGACCGCCGAACGCACCGCGTCCTTCGGATCCGCCCCGCCACGCAGGTTCTCGCGGACCCGGAAGACCAGGAACAGGCCGTAGTCGGTGCCCGCGCCGAGCACCAGCACGATCAGCAGCAGCTGAGCGAGCTGAGAGACCTTGAGGCCCGCGTGCGCCGCCTCGCCGACCAGCGGCCCGGAGATGGCCACGGCCAGGAACGCCGGGATCAGCGTGATCAGCGGCGCAAGCAGCGACCGGAAGATCAGCAAAAGCAGAACCAGGATGAACAGGACGGCCACGACTTCGACCTGGTTCCCCGTGGTGCCCGACTTGGCCTGCTGGTCGACGTTGATGGCGATGTCGCCGGCCAGGTGCACCTGCAACCCAGGCGGCGGCGCGGCCTTAGCGATCTCCGCGCGCAGGTCGTTGATCAGCGTGGTCTGCCCGGCCGCGTCGCCGCCGCCGACGTTGGAGAGCACCTGCAACTGCTCGGCCTGGCCGTCCGCGGACCGGCCCAGATCGCGCACCGCGACGACGGTCGGCACCGTACGGAGATCCTGCTGCAGGGTGGACAGCCAGGCCACGTCCGCGGGGGTGAGGGTGCCCTGGCTGACCGCCGCGACGACGGGCACCGGGATCAGGTTCGTGGACCCGAACGGGGCCGCGAGCTGCGCCGCCTGCTCACTCGGAGCGCTGGCGGGCAGGAAGGCACTGTTGTTGCCCTGAGTGACGCTGTTCAGCGACGGCAGGAAGTGCGGTACGGCGAATGCCGCGATCAGCCAGGCCGCGATGACGACCCAGCGGAATTTGACGGCGAACGCGCCGATTCCCCCGAAGATGGCGTGGATGCGCACCCGGTCAGCTTACTGTGCAAGCCCGGGGGGCGACCCCCCGGAACCCCCGCGACTGGGGGGACCCATCCGGCAGGCCCCCCTTGGGGATATGGTTCGGGACCATGCCGTTGATCAGCGTGGTCATCCCGGTGCACGGGGTCGCGGACTACCTGGATCGCTGCCTGGACTCCGTGCTCGGCGAGGCCGCGACCTCGCTCGAGGTGATCGCCGTCGACGACGCTTCCCCCGACGGCAGCGGCGCGATCCTCGCCGCCCGGCACGACCCGCGGCTGCGGGTGATCAGCACGCCGGCCGCCGTCGGTCCCGGGCCCGCCCGCGACCTGGGCGCGAAGGAGGCGACGGGGGAGTACATCTGGTTCGTCGACGGGGACGACGAACTGGCGGAGGGCGCCCTGGCGTCAGTGGCCGGCGCCCTCACGCGGCTGCGGCCTGACGTGCTGATCGTCGACTTCGAGAACCTCTACCCCGACGGGACGACCAGCCCGAGTGGCGGCGCGAGGTACCTGCGCGGCCACCAGGCCGGCCCGCTCGCGGACGATCCCGCCCTGGTTCACCTGACCATGACGGCGTGGAGCAAGGTGTTCCGCCGCGACTTCCTGGGTGGCCTGAGCATCTCGTTCGGGTCTTCGGGGCCGGCCCCGCACGAGGACGTTCCGGTCAGCACGATGGCCTTGCTGACAGCGGAAAGAATCGGCGTGCTCAACCGCGTGTGCTATCGCTACCGCCAGGCGCGCCGCGGGTCCTACCTGGCCGCCGCGAGCGTCGCCAACTTCAATATCTTCGACTCCTACCAGCAGATCTTTAATTATTTTGCCGAACGAACCGAACTGCGTGCCCCGATACCCCCTCCTGTCTACGCGGCGGTGTTCGAACGGGCGATCTGGCATTACACCACGTTGCTGCCACTGGTGCCGCGCCGCCGCCGCCGGGAGTTCTTTCACCGGATGTCCGCCGATTTCCGTCGCTGGCGTCCGGCCGGATTCCGTTTCCCGCCCGGCCCGCGAGGCGTAAAGTTCCGGCTGGCCGCTCGCGACGCCTACTGGGCCTACGTTCTCCTTGACCCAGTGAACCGGCTGCGGGTGGGCATACGTGCCAAGAAATGACAGGCTCGAAACGCTGCTCATTCCCGGCGGCGACGTACGACGCGCCCCGCCGTAAGCTTCGGTCTGTGGATTCCTAAGGGGTTGAGCGATATGCGCCATCTGCTAGGTGTCGTCCTGGCGATCGCCTTGGCTGCCGCAGTGTTCTTCGCGGCCTCCTGGGGGTACCTGAAGCTGCTTATCGGGCCCGCCGGACCCGGCACACTGCCGGGCGGCGGCGGTTCCCTCCTGCACAATCACGCCGTCCTCGAGGGGTTCGGCGCGCTCTTGGGGGTGGGCCTGCTCGCCGGGGTGCTGATCGCGGTCCCGCGGATCTCCCCGCTCGCGGCCGGGCTGCCCGGCCTCGCGCTGCTCGCCTGGACCGGCCTGTACCTGTACAGCGTGCGGCACGCGGTCCATTACATCCCGCTGAAGACGCGGCCCTACGGGAACGGCTTCGAGGCCATGCTCTTCGACGGGGTGCTGGCCCTGGCCGGCCTGGCCATGATCATCCCGCTGTTCATTCCGTCCCGGTGGCGGAGCAAGCCCGTGGTGACCAGCCCGGCGCCGTACGCGGGCAGCACAGCCACCTTCCCCGACCTGCAGGCCACCCAGACCATGCCCGCCGACCGCGGCCTGCTGTCCGACGAGTGGACCAGGCCGCAGCCGCAGGTGGACCCGAACAGCCCGGGCGCTAGCTTTCCGCAGGCGCCCTGGGGACCCGCCGAATACACCTGATCCTCCCGTCCCCGCCAGGCACCACCAGCACCGCAGGCCGTAACAGCGGCCTCACCGCAAGGGCGCCTGATACATGTCGGTGGGCCCCTGGGTACCTAAGTCCGTACCCAGGGGCCCACCGACTCCGTCTGGGGCGTTCGGGGTCAGGCGGCGTGGAACTGCTCGGCTTCAGTGGAGCCGGACAGGGCGACCGTCTCGGCGTTGGGGGAGATCGCCGAGGTGACCCGGTCGAAGTAGCCGGTGCCGACTTCGCGCTGGTGCCGGGTCGCGGTGTAGCCGGACTTCTCGGCCGCGAACTCGGCCTCCTGGAGCCGCACGTAGGCGGGCATGCCCTCCGTGGCGAAGCCCTTGGCCAGGTCGAACATCGAGTGGTTGAGGGCGTGGAAGCCGGCCAGCGTGATGAACTGGAACCGGTAGCCCATCGCGGCGAGTTCCTTGCCGAACTTGGCGATGGTGGAGTCGTCCAGGTGCGCGCGCCAGTTGAACGAGGGCGAGCAGTTGTAGGTGAGCATCTGGTCCGGGTAGACGCTCTTGATGCCTTCGGCGAACTCGCGGGCCACGTCGAGGTCGGGCGTGGAGGTCTCCATCCAGATCATGTCGGAGTACGGCGCGTAGGCGAGCCCTCGGGCGATGCACGGCTCGATCCCGTTGCGCACCCGGTAGAACCCTTCGGCGGTCCGCGAGCCGGTGACGAACGGCTGGTCGCGCTCGTCGATGTCAGCGGTGAGCAGCGTGGCCGCGTGCGCGTCCGTGCGCGCGATCACCAGCGTCGGCACGTCGCACACGTCGGCGGCCAGCCGGGCCGCGTTCAGCGTCTTGATGTGCTGGCTGGTCGGGATGAGGACCTTCCCGCCCAGGTGACCGCACTTCTTCTCGGACGCCAGCTGGTCTTCCCAGTGCACGCCCGCGGCGCCCGCCGCGATCATGGACTTCATCAGCTCGAAGGCGTTCAGCACGCCGCCGAACCCGGCTTCGGCGTCGGCGACGATCGGGGCGAGCCAGTAGGGCGAGTCGTGCACGTCGCCGTCTTCGGACTCCGACCAGGCGATCTGGTCCGCGCGCAGCAGGGCGTTGTTGATCCGGCGGACGACCTGGGGCACCGAGTTGACCGGGTAGAGGCTCTGGTCCGGGTAGGTCTGCCCGGCCAGGTTAGCGTCCGCTGCCACCTGCCAGCCGGACAGGTAGATGGCCTGCAGGCCGGCCTTGACCTGCTGGACCGCCTGGTTGCCCGTCAGCGCGCCGAGCGCGGTCACGGCGTCTTCCTCGGCGAGCAGCTTGCGCAGCCGTTCGGCGCCGCGCCGGGCGAGCGTGTGCTCCTCCG
The DNA here is from genome assembly GCA_052144275.1 of Streptosporangiaceae bacterium. Taxonomy (GTDB): domain Bacteria; phylum Actinomycetota; class Actinomycetes; order Streptosporangiales; family Streptosporangiaceae; genus Palsa-504. Next base: position 2,349 of record JBKQQQ010000636.1, on the reverse strand, counting down.
TGACCGTGCCGCGCAGGCGCACCACGTCCTCAGCCGAGTAGGTCCGGGCGGTGTCCTTCCAGCGGGGGCTGGTGTCCCATTCGTGTTGCAGCCTGGCCGCTTGCTGGCTGATCGTCTCCACTGTGGTGCCTCTTCCTCGGGTACATCGACTGCGGGGTTCCCCCATAGCTCCGGGCGCTAATCACAGTGTGTGCGGTGCGGCGCAGGCTGGGTAGAGACGAAGGTCCTAAAGTTCTTTACTTTTTGACAGATCGGAAAGTTATACTGAGCTTCACTATGAAAGTTTCTCAAAATTTGGTCTATACCGATGGTATAGACCTTGTGACCTTCGGCCAGCGGCTACGGCATCTGCGCCGGATGCGGGGCCTGACGCTCACCGATCTCGGACAGCGGGTGGACCGCGCGCCATCGGTCCTCTCGCTGATCGAGAACGGTCGCCGGGAGCCGAAGCTGTCGCTGATCGAGCAGCTGGCGACGGCGCTTTCGGTGCCCATGACCGAGCTGCTGAGCCGGCAGCCGCCGAGCCGCCGGGCGCAGCTTGAGATTGCCGTGGCCGACGCGCAGCGGGACCCCTCGTACCGGCGCCTCGGCCTGCCGCAGCTGAAGATCGGCGCGCGCGTCCCCACCGACGTGCTCGAGCACCTCGTCGCGGTGGCGACGGAACTGCGGGTCCAGCAGTCCAAGCCCGCCGCCACCCCCGAGGAGGCCCGGGCGGCGAACGCAGCGCTGCGCGAGGCCATGCGCGAGCGGGGTAACTACTTCGAGGTCATCGAGCGGGAGGCGGCCGATGCGCTGCGCGCGGGCGACTACTCCGGCGGGCCGCTGTCCCAGGGCATGCTGGTCTCGGTGGTGAGCCGCCACGGCTTCGCCATCCGGTATGTCCAGGACCTGCCGCGGTCGGTGCGCTCGCTGACCGACCTGAGGAACCACCGGATCTACGTCAAGCAGGAGCCGGTCGGCGCGCACTCGCCGCGGGCCATCGTGCTGCAGGCCCTCGGCCACTTCCTGCTCGGCCACCAGGTGCCGCGTGACTTCGCCGACTTCCTGCGGCAGCGGGTGGAGGCGAACTACTTCGCCGCCGCCGTTCTCATGCCGGAGACGGCGGCCGCGCCGGTGCTTGACCGCGCGAAGAACAGCCGGGATCTCGCGGTCGAGGACCTGGTGGACCTGTTCTCGGTGTCCTACGAGATGGCCGCCCACCGGTTCACCAACCTCGCCACCCATCACCTGGACCTGCCCTGTCACTTCGTGAAGAACGACGCGAGCGGCATCATCTACAAGGCCTACGAGAACGACGGCGTGGTCTTCCCGGCGGACCCGTCAGGCGCGATCGAGGGGCAGCGGCTGTGCCGCCAGTGGTCGGGACGGCAGGTGTTCGGGGCGGCCGACCGCTTCTCCCCGTACTGCCAGTACTCCGACACCCCGTCGGGCACCTACTTCTGCGTTGCCCAGGTCGACCCGCGCGCCGACCGCGGGTTCGCCATCACGCTCGGCGTGCCGTTCGAGCACTCCCGGTGGTTCCGCGGCCGCGAAGCGACCACCAGGACGCGCTCGGCCTGCCCGGACGGCGAGTGCTGCAGCCGCCCGCCGGCCGCGCTGGCCGAGCGGTGGGAGGGCCAGGCCTGGCCGTCGGCCCGGGCGCACTCGCACATCCTGTCCGCCCTGCCGTCCGGCAGCTTCCCCGGCGTCGACGACGCCGACACTTACGAATTCCTGGACCAGCACGCCCGGGACTGACCCGTACCCGGCAACGGCGGCTAGGCCGAGCCCTTGAGGTCGCTGCGGACCTCCTCGGTACCGGTCTGGGCCGCACTCGCAAGACCGGTCGGGAGGGCAGTCACCGTGGTCCGTTCGGGATAAAAATCCCGGACTACGGGCGGCTGCCTTCCGGCGGTCTCGGGCGCAATGTTACTCTTGAGTAACCTAGTGCCGGAGGCAGCATGAGCGATGGGGAACCAGCCGCATTCTCGCTTGAGCTCAGCGACGACGTGACCGAGATGCGGGACTGGCTGCACGAGTTCGCGGCGTCGGTGATCAGGCCTGCGGCCGCGGGGTGGGTCGTGCGGGAGGAGACCCCGTGGCCGGTGCTCGAGGAGGCGGCCAAGATCGGGCTGTACTCGCTGGACTTCTACGCTCAGCAGTACCTGGAGGGGTCCGGCCTCGGCATCCCGGTCGCGTTCGAGGAGCTGTTCTGGGGCGACGCGGGGATCGGGCTCACGCTGGTCGGCAGCTCGCTGGCCGCCGTCGCGGTGGTGGCCAACGGGACGCCTGAGCAGATCGGGGAGTGGTGCCCGCAGATGTTCGGCAGTCCGGGAGAGGTGAAACTGGGGGCGTTCTGCTCCTCCGAAC
>JBKQQQ010000635.1:0-11778 GCA_052144275.1 Streptosporangiaceae bacterium | reverse complement strand
CCGGCCGACGCCTCAGCGCCTTCCGCGATGCGCACGGCCCGGGTGGCATCGACCAGGCCGAGGTCAGCACGTGCCAGACCGCTGCGGCCTGGTCCAGCCGCAACCCGCTGCGCGTAGCCTGCCGATGCGCGTCCTGCGCGCGTTCGCGCAGCTGCGCCTCCACCAGCTCCGCGTCGACGCCCAGGCGCCGCGCCGCTACCCCGCCCGGTAGCCGCGGCGCCCGCCGCGCCTGCGCGTGCGCGACGAGCCGCTCCTCGGCTGACAGCTGCGCGGCAGTGGCGTATCGCGCGGTGCCCGGCCGCGTGCAGACGCTGCGCCCGTCCGCGCGCGGCACCCACGCCACGCCGAACTCGGCCGTCAGCTCACACTCCACCGCCGTCGCCGCGACACCCTGCAGCGCGCCCAGGACCGCGCAGGCTCGCGGTGTCCAGCGCCCGCCACTTCCCATCCCGAACGGTGCGGGTGATCCGCGCGATCTGATTGTGGACGTGATCCTGCGGATCGCCGTCCCGGCTGGTGCCCTGCAGCCAGGAGGTGACGACTAGGCCCGCTTCCTCGAACCGGCCCGGCTCCTGGCCGTCCACCCGGACGCCGTGATACCCGGTCCGGGTGACCCCGGCCCATTCCTGCAGGTACTCCAGCGCGGCCCGGTTGGCCCGGTGCAAGATCTCCTGGAACTTCTGCTCCCGGCCGGACCAGTAGGCCAGCGCCCGGTCGTCGCCAGCCAGCCGCGCCCGGCGCGCGTTTTCCCGGATCGAGGCGTGCAGCACCGAGATCGACTTGGAGAACGAGACCGTGACGTCGGTGTAGGCGGCGGGCTGCCGCGTCACCTGGGCTGCCTCCCGCTCCAGCTCGATCACCCGCCCGGCAGTGGCATGCGGCTCGGCAGCCGTCAACTGGGCCAGGTGATCGGCGAACGTCGCGTAGCGGCCACGCGGCCGGCCGAGCGTGTCCCCGGTCCGCGGCTCGCGCTGCTGGTAGACGGCGTCATAGGGCTTGCGTTCAACGACCTGCCCGGATGTGAAACCGAGTGCTTGTGCTCCCGGTCCCCACCACCGCCCGGGCGGTTCGCCGGCCTGCGCGGCGTTGATGTAATAGCCGCCGGGCGTGCGCGCGGCGCTGGCCTGCCCCTGGGTCTTCCAGATGTAGCCGAGATCGTAGCCCTTGGCGACGGTGACGACCACGGCCAACCGGCTGCCTCCTTCCACATCACGCGGCCGCAGAGCTGACCATGATCATTTAGATCAATGCAACGGTCTGCGCGGCTGTGATAATGGTGAGGACGGACAACTCAAGATCGCTGGCAGAGACCAGCAGACGATGATGCAGGAAGGCCAGAAAAGGGGTAGTTACCAGGCGGAACACAAATTCAAGGAGCCCGGCAGAAGTGTCGGTTCTCGCAGTCGATACGGTATGCGAGACCACACCGTCACCATCACGGCGTGAGCCGTACAGCTTGGTCGCGCCTGGCAATTCAGGAGTCACGTGCGCCGATCACGCTGCAGCTCGGCGGGCCAATCGTGCCGGTTCCTCGAGCAGCGCCGCGGCTCGGCGGATGGCCCAGCGCGGCAGGCGTCCCGGCCCTGCCGGGGACGCCTCATCCCGTCGGTCCTGCGGCGGCAGGCGCGCCATCGACCTATGAGGTCCTGGTCGAGCTGGGTGTGATCTCGGCCGTGGGCCTGCGACACGAGACGTGAGATCGCATACCCACGCGACCAACTACTTGAACCCGTCCGGTGAGTGGCGCTGCGCCGGGAAAGGCCCAGGTCGGTGTCGATCACTCTCGATGTCGTCGGCTGCCCAGGACGTCCTCCTCGACCCATCGGGGAGCTGCAGAAGTCGCAACGCACAAGGGCTTCTTGTGATCGCTGCAGCGTCGTTTGCGCATTCTTTATGGGCAAGGACGTTGCTGCCTTCACGTAACCGATCGTCCGGTAGTGTTAATTGCAGATGAAATCCATGGCAGGTGTAGGCCTGAGCAGATAGCTGGCGAGCATCCGAGCCAAAGGCCTGGAGATTCAGGTCGCCTGTGAGCTGCTAAGGCCAGATATTGTGTCATGCCGATTAGCATGTTCCCGGACCCACGTCATTCAGCCGAGGCCCCATGGGCTGGCGTACAACGAACCCTACCGCCTTGACCAGCCACCAGACGTCTGAGACCATAGGTCGTCATTAATGGACGACGCCCCAGAAGAGGGGGCGGTATGGGCCTGCGCAGACTTGATCTAATCCGAGGCGTCCGGCAAAGAGACACTCCGGCCAGCATCAACGCGTTTGCTCCCGTCGGAGCGTTTGTGCTGGAACTGGAATCACTGGCGGCAGCGTGCTGATCCAGGTCGACGAAGCCCCGGCAGGAGGTCCGGTGACGCGGGGCATTGGTGATCGCCACGTCACAGCGCTGGCCTCGCAGACCTTCGAGCAGGGCATCAGCCGGGTGCAGCCGGCTGCCCAGGCGCTGATCACGCAACTGCGAGCCCTGGCTGATGTCCCAGACGAGGTGGGGGTGGAGTTCGGACTAGAGCTGAGCGCCGAGGCAGGGGCCTTCATCGCCGCGGCCAGCGCTACAGCGAACTTTAAAGTGTCGCTGACCTGGCACCGTCATGATCCTGTTGCGGCGGCTGCCGCCGCGACGGACGCCAGCGCGCGCACACCTGACCAGCGCCTCTGAGTTCGGGAGAGCTGCCGTGCCCAATCAGCTGACCTACCAGGACTTCGACCTGATGATCGAGCCGGGCAAGGAGCCGGGCAAGTACCGTGCGCGGGTAATCCGTTCACCGGGCGGAGAAGGCGGTCCGGTGGAGTTCACCCTTCCGTTCTCCGCCGATCAGCTGGAAAACTTCATTCTCAAGATCGGCCTACCCCGACGTGCCAGTGCTCGCGGAGGCCGACCCGAAACCGCGCCGCTGAAAGCCTTCGGCGGAAAGCTTTATGACGCAGTGTTCCAAGACCAAGTGCGCGACGCTCTGTCGCGCAGCCTCAGCCGGACCAGTGCGCCAGGCGCAGGGCTGCGGCTAAGGTTGCGGCTGACCGATACTCCGGAGCTGGCCGGGATACCCTGGGAGTTTCTGTACGACCGGTCTCTCAACCGCTTCCTGGCGCTGTCGCGCCGGACACCCCTGGTGCGCTACCTTGACCTGCCCGACCCGCCCCGCCCACTGAGGGTAAAGGGGCCGCTGCGGCTGCTGGTAATGATTTCAAACCCCCGTGGCAGCCAATATCCCGCTCTTGACGTCGAGCGTGAATGGAGTTCGCTTAATGACGCACTGGCCGTGCCGCGGCAAAACGGCCAGGTGGTGGTCGAGCGGCAGACGGCCAACATGACCGCGCTGCGACAACGGTTGCGCCGCGAGGAATTCCACGTCTTTCATTTCATCGGTCACGGCTATTATCGCTCCGACTGGGGCGACGGCGTACTGATCATGCAAGACGACAGCGGGCGCGGCCGCGAAGTGACTGGTGAGGAGCTCGGCGGGCTGCTTAACGAGCACGACGCCACGCGCCTAGCGGTCCTCAACGCCTGCGAGGGCGCCCGAAGCGACATCATGGACCCATTCGCAGGAACGGCGCAGAGCTTGATCCAACAAGGCTTGCCCGCAGTGGTGGCGATGCAGTTTGAGATCACCGACGCCGCTGCCATCGTCTTCGCTCGCGAACTGTACGGCGCGATCGCTGATGGCTACACCCTGGACGCTGCGCTGGCCGAGGCCCGGGGGGCGATCCGCGACAGTCACAACCTAACCGAGTGGGGCACGCCAGTGCTGTACTCACGAGCGTCCGATGGACGCCTCTTCGACCTGCGACCGGGCGCAGTCGGCGAGTCCGCTGCTCCAGCGGCCACCTCAACCCGCCAGCCCGCGCAGGACCAGCACGGCACCACAACCGCTAGCCAACCGCCCCAGGAGATTCCCCTATCCGTTGTATCCCTACCGCAGACGACAAGCGAGTCCAGTGAGCCATCCCCCCGTGCAGAGGCAGCATCCTCGGAGTTGCCGGAGGGGCGTGAAGGTAACCAAGAAGGGGCCGAGGAACAGGTCCAGCACGATACCGCGGAAAGCGCCGACCAGCCCGCGGAGGAACAGGGCCAGCGCGACACCAAGCAGGCTGGGGACGCTGCAGAAAACGGCGCCCTCCCGGCTACTGATGCATCGGTAGCCCAAACGGCCTACGATGCAAGCGCCGTAGGCGGGGAAGCGAAAATCCCAAATGCTGTCAATTCAAGCCTCCCCGCGTCGGCCGCGGCCGCTAGCGATACGGGTCAGGGGACCCGGCCCCGGCGACGCATCCGCCTCAGACTGGCCGCCCTCACCGGGGTAGTCGTCTTGGCCGTGGCGGGCATCGTGACCGGCGTATTTCTAACCGGTTCATCCCCCGGTCATACGTCCCCCCCAAGCCCTCCCAGCTTCAAATTCGCCCGCGCCTTGACCGTCCCTGGCGCCGGGGCCCAGGTTTCTTCGGTGGCGTTCCGCAAGGGCGGCGCGATGTTGGCCACCGGTGAATATGACGGCAACACCTATCTCTGGGATGTCACTACCGGAAGCCTGATCCGCACGCTGAACGACCCGGGGACCAGTAACGGTACTGTCCCCCCATCGGTCAATTCGGTGGCGTTCAGCCCGGACGGCAACACGCTGGCTGCCGGTGACGGCGACGGCAGCACCTACCTGTGGAATGTCGCCTCCGGAAACCCGATCCGCACGCTGCCCGATCCCGGCGCCGAAAACATTGCCGAAGTCTTTTCAGTGGCGTTCAGCCCGGACGGCAACACGCTGGCTGCCGGTGCCGCCAACGGCAGCACGTACCTGTGGGATGTGCATACCGGAACCCGGATCCGCACAATAACCGATCCCGGGAGCAAAGGCGTCTTTTCGGTGGCGTTCGGCAAAGACGGCACCCTCGCGACCGGCGACTATAACGGCAGCACCTACCTATGGGACCCCACCACCGGAACCCGGATCCGCACAATAACCGATCCCGGGAGCAAAGGCGTCTTTTCGGTGGCGTTCGGCAAAGACGGCACCCTCGCGACCGGCGACTATAACGGCAGCACCTACCTGTGGGATGCCACAACCGGGAACCCGATCCGTACGCTAACTGACCTCGGGACCGCGGTGGCGTTCAGTCCGGACGGCAATACGCTGGCCATCGGTGGCAGTAATGGTAGGACGTCCCTTTGGAATGTCGCTACCAAGCGTACGATCGTCACCCTGACCGCTCCCGGGACCAGCGCGCGCAGCGTGAATTCGGTGGCGTTCAGTCCGGACGGTAACACGCTGGCCTTCAGTGGAGGCTACATCACCACGTACCTGTGGGATAAGCACTGAACGCCTGGGAGAAAGGTTAATTCTGCGTAAGTTAACCTGCGTTTATGAGTTCGGGCAGGCCGCAGGACACCGGTAGTCAACGCGGTTGAGCCGATCAGTGACATCCTGAAACAGGATACGTGGCACTTTTCCATATTGCACGATTTGTAGCGTTTCCCAAACCAATTACCTGAGTAGTCGCGAGTCTCGAGCTTGACCACCAGCGGCGCCGATCACCCCACGGCGGCATAGACAACCACGGCACTCGCCCGCCGACATGCGCGTGGTAGGCGGCGAATTGTCGCGGCCGGATGGTGCGGCTCGATCCGGACACCATGCCCAGGCGCTGCGGGCGTTGATTGGCGATGCTCTGCTATGCGAGCGGAACACCACTAACCCACACGCGTTCGAAGCTGTCAAGATAGAGGGCGGCCATCTCGCCGCCGTCGGTATCGCAGAGACCGAACACGGGTGCCTGCGCGGCTGGGATGCCGTACGTGTGCTGGTTCACCATGAACTGGTCGTCGGCGCGGTAGATCGAGTTGTACAGCACGGTGCGGTGGAGTCGGATCTCGATGTTCTGGACCGCGGTGAGCGGGCGGTAAAGCGTGAGGGCGTTGCGGATCTTGGCGGCCATGGCGTCGCCGATGCCTTCTTCCTCCCCGCGCTCTGCGACGTTCGGCCCGTCCGGGTCTCCGAGCGCGATCCTGACGGTGACGCCCGCGCGACCCTTATCGGCGAGGATGCGGAGGATGCCAGCATCCTCGCCGAGGAACAGCGCACTGTAGGCCAGGATGGCGATCTCCCGCTCGGCCGATCCGAACAGCCTCACCCAGACCTCGCGCGGAACAGCCCACCGGTGGGGGTAAACCGTGCCCAGTTCCTCCGGCCGCGTCCGCGCCGCCAGCAGCCCGCCCGCGTCCGGCCATAGCTCGGCCTCGTCCGCGCCGACGAGCTCAGCGATCGCGGCCCGGTTGTGCGGATAAGGCACGCGCCCGTTCAGCCACCGCCGGACCGTCTTGGGATCCACGCCCAGGCGGGCGGCGATGTCGTTTTCGCGCAGCCGCGCCCGCAGCAGGGCCCGGCGCAGTGGCTCGTTCACCGTTGGCGCCTCCCGGATCGCGAGGACACTCCCGACCGTATCAGAAGACGTCCCTAGAAGTCCCTCAGCTGGAGTTTAGAAGTTCCCCTCGCCTGCACCAACCTGGCCTGCAGGGCACGGCATCGCCCCGCCGCCCCAGCAGCAGCACGCAGGCAGGAGGAACACCCAGATGACCAGGTCAGTCCGCCTTTACACCGCGGCGCAGTTCGAGGAGGTGAACACACTGGTCGACCTAGTGGCCGAACGATCCGACCTGCCGCCCGCCGAACGCGACAGGCTCACCGCCTTCCAGGCAGATCTGCGGCAGACGGTGCGCGAAGACCGCCGCCGCGCCGCCGGTGCAGCCCGCCTCCCGGTGGTGGCGAGCTGACCGCGCAATGACAGCTGAACCAGCCGCCGCCACGCGACACACCGGCACCTATCCCGGGCGAGTCGACCAAGTGCGCCACGTCCGCCACGCGATAGCCAGGCACCTGGCAGGGTGCCCGGCCGCCGACGACGCGGTGCTCATCGCGTCCGAACTCGCTTCCAACGCCATCCTGCATTCGCGGAGCAGGACCGAGCACTTCACCGTCCGCACCGAGTTGCACCCGGATCATGTCCGGGTCGAGACCGAAGACCTCGGCGGCCCCTGGCGCCGCAGGCAGCCCGACGGCCGCCCGCACGGCCTGGACGTGGTCCGGGCCCTGACCGGCCCAGATGGCTGGGGTGTCGAGACCACCACCGACGGCGGCCGGGTCGTATGGGCACGCCTCGACCTGGAAACGGCAGGGGAGTGAGCCAGCACGTCACAAACCCCCATCGACGCCCCCGCCCCGGCCATCATGAAGAACGTTGCGCCGATCACGCCCGGCCTCAACGACGCCGCGATTGCCCGATCTGTGACGCGCGGGGGAGCAGGGACGTTCCAGACGTCTCCAGACGCCAGGCCGCGTCCGTGCACGTCCCGGCCCCGCTGACTAGCGTGGACTTCATGCAGACCATCGCAGCCTGGGCGCAAGACCTCGCCCGCACCCTCCTGGCCGACGCTCTTCCCCGCCGCTGGGCTCACGTCCAGGGCGTCGCCGCCCGGGCCCGCAGCCTTGCCGCCGTCGGCCCGGACGCCGGCCTGCTCGAGGCCGCCGCGTGGCTGCACGACATCGGCTACCTCCCCGACCTGGCCGCCACCGGCCTGCACGGCCTGGACGGCGCCCGCTTCCTCCGCGACGTCCAGCACGCCGAACCCCTGCTGTGCCGCCTGGTCGCGCACCACTCCTGCGCCGTCATCGAAGCCGAAGAACGCGGCCTGGCCGACACCTTGACCCGCGAGTTCGCCCCGCCGCCGCAGCCGCTGGCCGACGCGCTGACCTTCTGCGACATGACCACTAGCCCCGACGGCGAGCGTGTCCACGTGCACAACCGCCTGGCTGAGATCCATGACCGCTACGGCTCCGGTCACCTGGTCAGCCGCTCCATCCGCCGCGCCACCCCGCTGATCCTGGAGGCCGTCGGCCAGGTCTGCGCCCGAGCCGCCCGCACCTGACCAGCCGCGGCTCAGCCGAGGTACGGTGTAGCCCGTCCCTCGAGGTAGTGGCCGATGCGCAGCCGCATCGACCGGTCCATGGAATAGCCGCCGAGGTCCTTGCGCGGGACCCACCGGACCTCACTGCTCTCTTCGCTGCGCGCCGGCTCGCCGCCGGTAGCCCGAGCAGTCAGCACGATGGAGAACTCCTGCCGAGCCTCGCCGTTGCTGGTGTACAAGAGCACGTGCCGAGGGTCGGTGTAGATGCCGACTATGCCAGTGACCTCGCAGTCGATCCCGGTTTCCTCCCGGGTCTCCCGCACCGCCGCCTGCACCAGCGACTCACCCAAGTCAATCGCCCCGCCCGGAACCGCCCAGTTGTCATTGTCGGACCTGCGGATCAGCAACACCTCGCCCGCCGAATTAGTCACCACCACGTTGACCGACGGCACCAGGCTGTTCGCCGAGGGCGCGGCCGGGTCGTCGTAGAAGTCGATCCTGCGGGCCACGTCAGCTAGGCCCCATCCAAAGGCGTGGCCGTTTCCCAGACCCGCTCGAAGCTGTCGATGTACAGCCCGGCCAGCTCGCCCCCGGGGAGCTTGCGCAGCTGCCAGACCGGGGCGTGCGGCGCGGTCACGCCGAACAGGTGGGTATTGACGAGCACCTGGTCATCGGCGCGGTAGATCGAGTTGTACAAAACGGTGCGGTGGAACCGGAACTCCACCCCCTCCACCTGCCGCAGCGGCCGGTACATCGCCAGCGCGTTGCGGATCTTGGCGGCCTGAGCGTCGCCGACGCCCTCGTCTTCGCCACGGTCGGCCACGACCTGGCTGGCCGGGTCGCCGAGCAAGATCCGCACCCGCACGCCGGCCTTGGCCTTGTCCTTGAAGATCTTCTGGATGCCCGCGTCCTCGGAGAGGAACAGCCCGGAGTACACCAGCACGCCGATCTCCTGTTCGGCGGCGGAGAACAGGTGTCCCCACACGTCCCGGGGAACCTCGGAGCGGTGCGGGTACACCGCGACGACCTCGCTTTCGGAGACCACGGCGACCTCGTCGCGGCCCAGAGCGTCCGGCCAGATATAGGACTCATCCACGCCCAGGAACGTGGCCACCTCGAACCGGTGCCTGCGGTAGGGAACACGGCCCTTGGTGATCCACCGCTCGACGGTCTTGGCGTCCACCTGCGCAGCATCGGCCAGCTGGTCTGGGGTCTTGCCCCGTTCGAGCAGGAGCGCTCGCAGCCGTTCGTTGCGCATCTCACCGGCCCCGCAGGACGTGAAAGGACGGCTACACCCTAGCGGGGACGTCCCGACAAATCCACCTGCCGTCCTGGCGCGTAGTAACCGCGTCCTGACCCTCCGGCGCATCCTCGCTGCATGACACCGAAATCCGCTCATCTACGCAGATTGCGCCATCCGGCCAGAATGCCTGCGCCTGCTGTTCCCGCCATCGTGCCCGGTCCGCGAGCCCTGCTCGCCACCACCGGCGCCGGGCGCCCTGGCACGCGCCGAACGACCGGCGCCCTTGCCCTGGCACCCGTCTTCCCCCTCGCCCTGACCGGACCGTCCCTCGCCACCGCCCCCGGCACCGGCACCTCGCCCGCCTCCCGGCCCGCCCCGGACCGGTCGGGCCTGTGGCTGCGTAACGCCGCCGCCGGCCTGTGCGTGCTGGCCGCGGCCGCCGCCGCGGTCAGCTTCACCGCCCAGTACCGGATGGCCGAAACCGCCCGCCACCTCCCCGCCATCGCCGCCCTGGAAGCCGCCATCCCCGACGCCGCCGCCCTGGTCTTCGCCTGCCTCGGCATCGCCCTGGCCCTGCACGGCCGCCGCGCGCTCCGCGCCCGCACGCTGAACCTGGCCTCGGTGGCCGCCAGCGTGTTCATGAACGCCATCGCCGCCGAACCCGGCTGGCGGAACCTGGCCATCTGGGCCATGCCCCCAGTGGCTTACGCCCTGGCCAGTGACACCCTCATCGGCGTCGTCCGCGCCCGGGCCCTCGCCCTCCACCAGCACCTCGCCGCCACCCTGGCCGCCGACGCGGCCACCACGCTGGCCGTCCTCGGCGGCCTCCTCCTGTGGCTGCTGCGCCTGGCCCTGGCCCCCGCCTCCACTCTGTCCGGGTTCCGCGCCTGGGTGCTCCAGGAATGCCCGGTCGCCCCCGGCCGCCGCGCCCGGCAGCCCCGGCCGGCCCCCGCACCGCACCCGCGGAAGGCGACCAAGACCGCCCGGTTCCTCGATCTGGTCACCGAACGGCATGGGCCACTCGCCTCGATCCCCCTGCACCGCGTCGCCGGGATCAGCGCCGACCTGGCCCCCCAGCTCGACCTGAACGCCGGCGCCGCCCGCACCGCCCTGCGCAAGGCCGTCCTGGCCGCCCGGAACGGAGACCCCCGATGATGATCAAGCTCGCCATCGTCCTGGCCATCGTGCTCATCGTGGCGGCGTTCGCCGCATGGGCCTTCCTGCCCGCCCGCCACCTGCCCGGCAACCGCGCCCGCCACCTGCGGATCCGCCTGCACCTGCGGCTGCACCCCGGCAAAGGCTTCGCTCATATCTTCAGCCTGTGGCTGCGCTGGGGCCGCCTCGCCGCCCTGCGCCGCTCGAGCCGGATCCGCCCCGCCCTCCCGCTGCGCTACCGGATGATCGACTCCCGCGAGCACTCGGTATTCCTCGGCCGGGCCCATTACCGCCACCGCCTGCACGTCCCGCTCGAGGAGCACCTGCTCGCGATGGCCCCGCCGCGCACCTACAAGACGGCGTTCCTGGCCGACGTCATCCTGCGTTACCCGGGCCCGGTCATCGCCACCACCACCAAACCCGACATCTACGCCCTGACCAGCGCGGTGCGCGCCGAACTTGGCCCGGTCCACGTCTTCAACCCCCAGCACATCGGCAGCGTCCCGTCGACGTTCTGCTGGTCCCCGGTCGAGGGATGTGAGGACCCGGCCACCGCCATCCGCCGCGCGGACGCGTTCGCCTTCGCGGTCTCTCAGAAAGGCGTCGAAGACGGCACCTTCTGGTCCGCCAAAGCCTCCGACTACCTGCGCGGCTACTTCCACGCCGCCGCCCTGGCCCGCTACGACCTGCGCGCCGTCGCCGCCTGGGTCTCCGGCGCCGACCCCGACGTTCCCGAGCGGATCCTGGCCGCCGCTGGCGCTCAGCAGTGGGCGTACGTCCTGTCGGAGCTCCGCTCCGAGGCACACAAGACAACGGCGACAGTGCGAATGGTGATGTCCAGAGCCCTCTCGTTCATGGCCGACCCCGCCCTGGCCGCCTGCGTCCTGCCCGTTCCCGGCACCGGTTTCGATATCCCGGACTTCCTCCGCGACGCCGGCACCCTGTACATGATCGCCGAGGCCGTGAGTGAAGAGGCTCCCGTCGCGCCGCTGTTCGCGGCCATGGCGTCGGAGATTCACTACATCGCCGCGCAGATGGGCCAGGCCTCCCCGTCGCATCGGCTGGATCCACCGCTCCTGATGGGCCTGGACGAGGTGACGCAAATTTGCCCGGTACCGCTGCCGTCATGGCTGTCAGATTCCGGCGGCAAGGGAATCCAAGTGGTCGCCGTCGTGCACGGCGAGGCCCAGCTGACCGGCCGCTGGGGCGATCACGGCCGCCAGGTCGTCCTGGACACCAGCTCGGTGAAGGTGTTCCTGCCCGGTATCACCGACACCACGACGCTGGACGCGGCCGCCAAGTTGTGCGGCCAGGCGTCGTGGAAGGTCCGCGGCCAGGAGCACGCCACCCGCCACGACGTCGCCACCCCGGACATGATCCGCCAGCTGCCCGCCGGGTTCGCCCTGGTCATCCGGGGTGGCTGCGCCCCCGTCATCGCCCGGCTGCCCCGCGCCTGGAAAAACCCCGCCTACCGCCG
>JBKQQQ010000634.1:0-7758 GCA_052144275.1 Streptosporangiaceae bacterium | reverse complement strand
GGGAGGCCGCGCGCATATGGGTGCCGATTCCCTTGCCGTGATGGCGTACGCCGAGCCAGGAGAAGGTGCTGACCTCGCGCAGGACCGGATAGTCACGGGCCGAGATATCCTGCTGGCCCACGACCTGCCCGTCAGCGAAGACGGCCAGGTCAAGGGACCAGTCGTCGGCGGACCAGTCACCACGGTGCCGCCAGTGGCGCTGCATCAGCGCGCGAGCCCGGTCCTTGGGGGGCAGGCCCGGCCAGGAGACCAGGAACGGCCTGCTGCCCGGGTCGTGCATGCCTTCGGCCGCAAGGTCAGCAAGGTCGCCGAGTTCCTCGCCGGTAGGCAGGCGAAGTTCCAGGCGGGGAGTGATCAGCCGGAGTCCGAGAAGCGGCCAGTGGTCAATGAGCATGGGGCATTGTCCCAATGCCCGGGCCCGCGGTCACCCGCGTATTCTGCCATCTGGCCCGGGCGTCAGTCCGCGTGCCCGTAGCCGACCGCGGTTGCGCAGCTGGGCAGGGGGCGGCGCTTGCCTGCAGGGTGACGATCCCCGAGACTGAGCCGGTGACGGAACGGCTGCAGGTCCGTGAGATCGACGATCACGAAGGTCGGCGGCTGGTGCAGATCATCCGCGGGCGGCAGTGGGCCGCGGTCAGCGGCAAGGGCAAAGAGCCGGGCCGGGCGCCGCGGCCGCGGACGCGTGCGACTTATACCCGCAAGGCCGGGGTCCGGCACCTGTTCGCCGCCTATGAGCTGGGCGAGGACAAGTTGTACGGGCACATCAAGCCACGTAAGACCCGGGCCCGGTTCCTGGAGTTCTGCCACTACCTGCGCTCTTTGTACCGGCCCGGCGCCCGGATCGCGATTATCTGCGACAACTTCAGCCCGCACCTGACCACGCGCAAAGATGCCCGGGTCGGCGCCTGGGCCGCGGCGAACAACGTCGAGATCGCTTACACGCCGACGAATTCGTCCTGGTTAAACCGCATAGAGGCACAATTCACGGCGTTGCGTTACTTCACGCTCGACGGCACCGACCACGCCAGTCACAAGGAACAGGCCAGCATGATCCGCCGGTACATCATCTGGCGCAACAACCACGCCTACGACGAACGCCTACGCCGCATCGTCGATCGGGCAAACGTTGCCTGATGCGGCACTAGCACGAGCCACGCCGGCACGCCGGGTGCTCATGATCGTGCCCGCGGCGGGCCGCCCCCGGTGGCCGTAACCCGCGGCCTTCAGCCCGCTAACGCCATTGGCCGTTCCGTTGTTGCTCGCGCCCCGTCTTTCCCCAGAGTTCAGCTGAACTGAAGGATCTGGGTAGTGAACTGAAGGATGCTCATCCTGCATGGGCCGAACGGGCCCTTGGGTTCGTCGTGAGCCGGGGCGGTGCGGCCCCGGCCGCGGAGTGCTCGCCGCGGCTGGGCAGCCCGGATGTCCACGGTTGGTGGACATCGCTCGTGGCGGGAACGGCGGGCGCGTGTTCAGCGGGCGGCCTTTCTGCGCTCGTGCTCCTGCTGGCGCTGAATGGCGCGCAGCAGGCTGACTGCGGCGGCATCGCGGGTGCGGGCGTTCCCGGCGGGGGTGGTCCTGCCGATCCCGGTGGCGGGCAGGGCGATTCCGGCGGTATCGACTGGCTCCCAGCCGGGGCGGCTGCGCTCCCCGCGCCAGGTGGGGCGGACCAGTCCCGCGAGCCTGCCGCCGACCAGGACGTGCCAGGCGCGGGTCTCGGCGTGGTCGGGTGCCCGGACGAGCTCGTAGAGGCCCTCGGCGATGATGGCGTCGGTGATCCTCGGGATGGCCGGCCGCCTCCTGGCCGTGGCGGGCCGCGCGGGCGCTGGCGGCAGCCTGGCATGGTCGTCCGCCTGGATCGTGCTCTTCGGGAGAACGCCTTCGCTCACCAGCGCTTTTGCTTCGGGGAGGCTGCTGCCGTCGTGCCTGGCGTCCGGGGCCTGCGGTCCGGGTTGCGCTGCCGGCGTGTCCACTGATGGTGGACGCGGGCAGCGGCGGGCGAGGTCGGCGTGGCGCTTCTGGGCGGTCTGCCGGTTGCGGGCGCCCAGCGCGGCGGCGATCCGGGTCCAGGTCGCGCCGCCGTCCCGGGCCGCCTCGATGAGGGCCAGCTCGCTGTCCTCGAGCTCGGCTGCGATGCGGCGGGCGGCGGCCAGCGCGGTGAGCGCGGCCGTGTCGTCCAGGCCGCCGGCGCGTGCTGCGGCGGTCAGCCCGGCCAGCGTCTCCGCGACGCTGGCGAGCCCGTCACCGCCCTCCACTGGCATCCTTCCCGGCCGCGTGTCCACCGTTCGTGGACGTGTCAGCGTCGCCGGGGTCTTGCTCTTCGGCCGCCGTGATGAGCAGCTGGCGGGCGTTTTCCGCGTAGCGGATCGCGGTCTTGGGGTCGAGGCCGAACATCGCGGCCAGGTGCAGCGGGTCGGGGCCGCAGGCGAGGGCTTCCTGGAGCTGCCGGTCGACGCGGAGCCTTTCCAGGGTGGCGGCCTTCCCGCGCAGTGCCGTCGTGGCGAAGTAGCTCCTGCTGACGGGGCCGGTTCCGTTGGCGCTCTGCTGGTTGACCAGCAGGTGCGGGTTGGCCGTGGAGGGCCAGCGGTCGCCCCGGTGGGCGAGCCACTCGAGCAGGACCTGGCGGGTGAGGTCATCGAGCGGCCGGGCCCGCCCGCCGATGACGATCCGCCGGTCGCCCAGGTCGACGTCATCGAGGCGGATCTCGCGGATCGCCTTGACGCGCGCGGCGTGCATCGCGGCGAGGACCAGGAGCAGCCGGGCGTCGGGAGTGGCGGCGGCCTCTGCCGCCTGGTCGACCTCGTCCTGGCTCAGCGGCTGGATGATCCCCCGGGTGCGCTCGCCGACCCTGATGCCCTGGACCGGGCTGCGGAAGATCGTCTTCTGTTTCTTGCAGAACGCGAACAGCGAGCGCAGCGCTACCAGCACGTTGGACCGGCGGGATCCGTGCAGCTCCCCGAGGGCAGCCTGGACGTCGTCGCGGGTGACCTCGCGAAGGTGGCCGTACTGAGATGACCATTCCAGCAGCACCGGCCGGATGCAGAGCATGTGGTTCCAGGCGGAGGAGATGGCGCGGGGCCTGCTGCGGGGGCCGCCGTTGCGCATGGTCCGCAGCCACGCCTCGGTGTCGGCGCGGATGCCGGGGGCCAGTCCGTCGAGCTTGCGCTCCAGCCAGTCCTCGAAGGACGGGCGCCGGTCATCGTCCAGCACGCCCATCTCCTGGAGCACCTCGGCGGTTCGCCCGGCCCGGAGGCCCAGGGCCTGCTGCAGCGGGATGATCTCGGAGTACCGGACGGTGTCGCCGGGCTGGTGCCGGGACAGCACGATGATCAGCGCGCGGCGGACGGCGAACCGGAGTCCCCGCCGCCAGCCCTGTGCCTCGCCGCGCTGCCAGGCCAGGTAGAGTCCCCAGGCCAGCCACGGGTTGCCCAGGTCAGCGTCAGCGTCCTCGTCGAACCGGGTGAAGTCCCGCCATGCCTCGAACAGCCTGGGCTGGATCCAGCGGAAGGCGGGCCGGCCCGCAGGCTCCGGCGGGGGCTTGGGCGGGCTTCCACGGCGGCCGTGCTGGTGAACCAGGCTTTCAGGGCGGCGGAGCTGCATCCGGTCGAGGAACAGCTGGTGCCAGTGCAGGCGGTCGCCGTCCTGCAGGACCGATACCGCGCCCCGTGGCAGGCCTCCCGCGAGCCTGGACTGGCAGCGGGCCTGCTGCCAGCACAGCCGACAGTAGCCGTCCCTGACCGCCAGGGTCCTCCGGCAGCCGGCGCACCCGGCCTCGCCGGGATGCTTGTGCCGCCAGACCGAGCACGAGCTGCAGCGGCGCCCGTTGAGCACGCCCCAGGCCAGGCAGTCGGCGCAGCTGGAGGCATTCCGGCCCGCCATCAGGCGGGGGGAAGCGATCGCCCGTCGCGCCGTCGCGGAGTCACCTTCGGCGGTCCTGCCGGCGAGGCCGCAACCGCAGCCTGGCCATCCTGCTCCTTGCCGCTGCTGACCTTGTCCGGCTCGGGGATCAGCAGCTCCTCGACGCCGCAGCCGAGGACGGCGCAGATCACGTCGAGGTCGGACAGCTTGATGCTGGCCGGGTCGCCGGACCACAGCCCGGACATCTTCCCGGCGCTGATCACCAGGTCGCGGTCGGCAAGCATCCGCTGCAGCTCGCTGGCCTTCCAGATGCCCCGGTTGGCGGCCGCCAGCCGCAGGTTCCACTTCATGGCCGTCCCTCCCGGCCGCCTCCGGCCACCATCGCTATGCTCATTTCCTCAGCCCCTTCAGCCGCTCGGCGGCGCGCTTCTGGCCCGCGATCCACGCGTCCTCGACATGGGTGCCAGGGACGTGGACGTAGTTCATCGTGGTGGCGATCCACGCGTGACCTAGGGTCGCCTGGATCGCGATCAGGTCCATGCCGGCCAGGTAGAGCTGGGAGGCGCAGAAGTGCCGCAGCACGTGCGGCGTGACGACGTCGGGCCAGTCCGGCAGGTGCGTCCTGGCAGCCTCCTTCAGGGCGGCGCGCAGCGCCTCGTCCCCGACCCGGGCGGCCGACCCGTCGGCGTTCCTGCGCTCCGACGGCAGCAGCGGCACGCCGGGGCGGGCGTGGTCGTCGCCGAACTGCGCCCACACGTCCTCCACGAACCAGCGGAGCGTCGCGCCGGCGTTGTTGATCAGCGGGACCATCCGCTCGCGCGGCCCGGAGCCGCGGGCGCCCTTGCCGTGCCGGACGTGCAGCTTGCCGAACAGGCCCAGGTCCCACTTGACGTCGGCCAGGTCCAGCCTGCATGCCTCGTTGACCCGCAGCCCGACGTCGGCCATCAGCCTGCAGGCGGTGTAGCTGCGGGCCGCGGGGGCGAACTTCCGGCAGGTCGCCAGCTCATCCCGCCACCCGGCGAACAGCCGCCCGACCTGCTCGGCCGGCGGCGGGATCCGCAGCCGGGCCTGCTGCCGGCCGCGGGGCCGGTTCACCTCGTCGATCGGGCACCCGACGACGCGGCCAGTCATCTGGTGGATCTCGGTTTTGTGCCGAAGCTCCAGGAACAGGAAGTACGTTTTCAGCGCCTGCGCACGCGACAGCCGCGTCCCCTTGGCCGTGCTGCGCAGCACCTTGCCGAAGTACTCATCGGCGTCCGGCGGCTCCATGTCCCACAGCGGCCGGCCGAGCCAGGCCCGGACCTGCTCCAGGTGGA
Source organism: Streptosporangiaceae bacterium (assembly GCA_052144275.1). Classification (GTDB taxonomy): domain Bacteria; phylum Actinomycetota; class Actinomycetes; order Streptosporangiales; family Streptosporangiaceae; genus Palsa-504. The sequence continues at coordinate 2,587 of JBKQQQ010000634.1, read as the reverse complement.
TCACGTCGGAGCTGATCGTCCCGTCCGACAGCCCGGCCGCCGCCCGGGCGAGCACGAACCCGGCCAGCACGTCAGTCTCGAACGCGTCCAGCTCATCCGGACCCGCTACGGCACGCGCGACCCGCAGGTCCCGCACCACCGCCAGCGTCAACTCAGGCCCCGCCTTCACTCGAACCGCACGATCAACAGGGAAGACGATAGGGCTTCAGGAAAGCTGAAGTCTCATCAATCAGAGAACTGGTACCGTCACGACCGAGAAGACGCTGGTCCTGGGGCTATGCGGGCTGCTGGGGCCACGAGGAACTCAGGGTTATTTTTTAACCGCCCGGATCTCCGCCCTGCGTCAGCTTGTCCTGCAGGTCCCCGCCCCCGTCATCGCCGACGCCCTCGGGTTCCACCACACCACCACGACCCGCCAGCACATCAACGCAGGCGCAACCTGGAGCTAGTACGCCGCAAACCGTGACCGGGACTAGATGACGGCGGCCCTGCCGGCCAGCGGCCGGGGCCCGATCCGCTGTTGCGCGGCCGCCGGCCGCCTGCTACTCTCGTTCCACTAAGCTCTTAATGGAATGAGAGATCGATGATCGAGTTTCAGCTCGACGAGACATCGGGCGTCGCCACCTACCTGCAGCTCGTGCAGCAGGTTCACCAGGCCCTGCGGATGGGGATGCTCGAGCCGGGCGAGCAGCTGCCGACCGCGCAGCAGGTGGTCGCCAAGCTGGCCATCAACCCGAACACGGTGCACAAGGCCTACCGCGAGCTGGAGCGGGAGGGGCTGGTGCGTGCCCGCCCGGGACTGGGGACGTTCGTCACCCGGGTGCCGCCCGGCACCGACCCGGTCACGCAGGCCCGGTTCCTGGCTGACCTGACCGGATGGCTCCGCTCGGCGCGGTCGGCGGGCCTGGGGCCCGATGACATCGAGGCGATCTACCGCACCGCGTTCCGCGCCTGCTTCGCCGAGGGGGTGGCGTGATGAGCGCCGTCATCGAGACCAGCGGGCTGGGCAAGCAGTACCGGCGGACCTGGGCGCTGCGCGACTGCACGCTGGCCATCCCCGAAGGCCACGTGGTCGGGCTGGTCGGCCCGAACGGCGCGGGCAAGACCACCCTGATGAACATGTGCGTCGGGCTGGCCGTCCCGACCGCCGGCACCGCCAGCGTGCTCGGCGGCCAGCCCGCCGGATCCCCGGCCGCGCTGGACGGCATCGCATTCGTCGCGCAGGACGCGCCGCTGTACAAGAACCTGTCCGCCGGGGACATGCTGCACCTGACCCGGAACCTGAACCGGGGCTTCGACCGGCGTTACGCGCAGGCGCGGCTGGCTGAGCTGGGCATCCCGCTGAAAAAGAAGGCCGGCAAGCTGTCCGGCGGCCAGCAGGCCCAGCTCGCGCTGACCCTGGCGCTGGCCAGGCGGCCGCGGCTGCTGATCCTCGACGAGCCGCTGGCGATGCTCGACCCGCTGGCCCGGCAGGACTTCATGGCCACGGTGATGGCCGCGATGGCCGACGACGGCGTGTCCGTGCTGCTGTCCTCGCATGCGCTGGCCGAGCTTGAGCGGGTCGCCGACTACCTCATCCTGCTGTCCCGCGGCCAGCTGCAGGTGGCCGGCGAGGTCGATGACCTGCTCGCCAGCCACCGCGTGCTGACCGGCCCCGCGGCCGAGGCGGACTCCTGCGCCGGGCGGTTCCGCGTCATCCAGGCTAGACGCGCTGCGGCGCAGGCCCACCTGCTGGTCAGGGCCGACGGGATGGACCCTGACTCCGGCCCGGTGCCGCCCGGCTGGGAGGCGCACCAGGTCAGCCTGGAAGAACTCGTCATGGCCTACCTGCGCGCACCCGGTGACGCCGAACTCCCTGGTCCTTCACTCACCCAGCACAACGAGCCGACGGAGGTGGCACGATGACCGTGCTGACCATGCCCGCGCCGCCGAGCCAGGACGCCGCCCTGCGGCCGGTGCCGTGGCGGCGGATGGCCTGGGTCACCTGGCGGCAGCACCGGCCCACGCTGATCAGCGTGCCCGTGGTGCTCGGCGCGGTGGCCGTGTTCCTGTGGATCGCGGGCCTGAAGATCCACCACGACTACGCGGTCCTGACCGCCTGCCACCCGTTCAGCTCGACCGCCTGCCAGGCCCTGAACAGCGCCTTTAACAGCACCGACTGGACGATGGCGAATACCCTCAATATCTTCATGAACCTGGCGCCGGCCCTGATCGGGGCGTTCGCGGGCGCTCCGGTGCTGGCCAGGGAGCTGGAGACCGGCACCTACCGGTACGCCTGGACACAGGGCTTCGGCCGGGAGCGGTGGACCATCGCCAAGCTCGCGCTGCTCGCCGTCGCGGTCACCGCCGCGGCCGGGGCGTTCAGCCAGGTGTTCGTCTGGTTCTTCCAGCCGTTCCTGGCGCAGGAGGACCTGACCGTATTCTCGGCGACGGTGTTCGCCACGCACGGGATCGCGTTCGCCGCCTGGACCCTGGTCGCCTTCGCCATCGGCGCGCTGGCCGGCATGCTCATCCGCCGGATCGTCCCGGCCATGGCCGCCACCCTGGCCGCCTACACCGGGCTCGCGCTGGCGACCTGGCTGTTCCT
>JBKQQQ010000633.1:0-7838 GCA_052144275.1 Streptosporangiaceae bacterium | reverse complement strand
CGCGCTGGAAGCCGTCGAGGCCGTCCGCGCCGAACTCAGCCGCCGCGGCACCATCTTCGCCCTCGCCCGGGTGAAGCAGGACCTCCTCGATGACCTCGAGGCTTTCGGCCTCGCCGGGAAGGTCGGCGCCGAGCACATCTTCCCGACCCTGCCGACCGCGGTGGCCGCCTACCGGCAATGGGCCAGCCAGCACCCGCCACCCGGGCCGGACAGCATGACCTGACCACCGCCTCGGCCGGAGGCCGCCCGCCAGGTCATCCGGCTGTGACCACACCACAGGTCGGCCGCCGGGCCTGTCCACCGCAGCGTCATCGCCGCGCTAGGGACGTACCATCGGGCCAGGGCCTCCCGCCAGTGAAGGGAAGTGGGCTGGGATGAGCATCAGCCACCGTATCGCCATTGCTGTTCCGGGTGAAGGCGAATAAGGCGCTGGACCGCGCCGAGGATGGCTGTGCCGGGTGAACGCCTACTTCGGCTGTCACGCGGCCGCCGGTCTGCGTGCCCGGCGGCGGCGCTCCCGCGCCCGTTCCTCCTCGTTAAGCCCGCCCCAGATCCCATGCTTGATCGAGCTCCCGAGCGCGTAACCCAGGCACTGCGCCTGCACCGGGCACGACGCGCAGACCGCCTTGGCTTTCGCTTCCCGGATCTCCCGCTCTCGACGTGGCTCACCGTCGGGGCCGAAGAACAGCAGCGCATCCATGCCCCTGCAAGCGGCCCTGTCTTGCCAGCTCATATACGGCCCCTTCCCGCACTCCAGGCGGCCTGGTCACCTGGCCTTGACGTCCCACGGCACATGTCCGGGTGCGCCTCCCTTCTGCGGCTTACACGATCTCAGGATCAAGACGGCCGTCAGCCTCCCGCCAGAGGCGAAGGTCCCCGCCCGTCCACGCCGTGGGCCTGAGCCCGTGAACTCTGGCACACGCCTGCGAGTTGGCCGGCCCGGCGCGCCTGCCGGCGTGCGCGCCTGCCGGCGTGCGCGCCTCGATGGCCGAGGCCACGGATCCGGCACTTCGGCTGGTGACGCGGCGGACTGGGGCAGGTCGGCGATCACCGCCGACCGGTGCTGCTCGCGGTGCCGACCGGCTCGTTGAGGGAATCCGTCGCCTGGACTCCTTCAGGCGGCCTTGGGCGGCTGATACGGCACTTCCGGACGGAGCGCCTGCGGTCCGGCGTCTTCTGCCGGGGCGTAGCCGGTGAGCAGGATCGCGGCCAGGCCGACGGCGCAGGCGGTCAGGACAAGCGCGGGCAGATGCCCGTCTGGGGCGAATCCGGCGATCGCGAGCCTGGCCAGGCCCACCATCGAGGCGGCGAGGCCGAGCAGCAAGAGCACCGGTGACCAGGATCCGGGCGGCCCGACCCCGGCGGGCAGGCGGAGCATCGGCTGCTCCGCCCACTCCAGGACCAGGACGAGCGGCACGAGCACCACGGTGAGCAGCAGCAACCAGGCGGGCCGCAGTTCCCACCACTGGGCCGTCCCGATGGCAGGCTGGGGCATCACGCCGGTCGGGTAGAAGGCCGCGGCGATGACGATCACCGGCACGAAATGCCACAGGTAAATGGTCATGACGCTGGCGTTCAGGCGCCTGACGCGCGGCCACAGGCCAGGCCCGGCCAGCAGCCGCGACACGGCCGGCTCGGCCGCCAGAAGCAGCCCGACCTGGGCGGCGGCGTACGCCAGCAGCGCGATCGACGGCGGGTTGGTGTTGCCCGAGCCAACCATGTCGACCGTAAAGGGCCCCCACACCACCAACCCGGCCAGCAGGGCCGCTCCACCAGCGGCCAGCGCATAAGGGCACCACCTGGCCCGGGTCAGGGAACGGTCCTGCCAGCCGAAGCCCCACTGGTGGATCGAGCCCCACACCAGCAGGTAGTTGGCGTAACCGATGACGTGCAGGTGCGGCCCGGCCACGCACACATCCACCAGCGCGGCCGCCGCCGCCATGACGGCCGGCACCGCAAGGCCCCAGCGCCGGTGTGCGGCCAGCATCACCGGGGTCAGCGCGATCAGCAGCAGGTAGACCGGAAGGAACCACAACTGCAGGGCGGCGAGCCAGCCGGCCTCGGCCAGCTCGGCCCGGCTCGCGCCCGCCGCCGTGGCCGCCGTGACCGCCAGCACGGCCGCCACCAAGAACACCGCCGTCGGCCACCACAGTCGCATGGCCCGGTCACGGACCCATACGGTCCAGGTCTGCCCGCGGGCGTGATGCGCCGCCCATGACCGGGCGTTGACGTACCCGCCGACCAGGAAGAAGATCGGCATGACCTGAAACAGCCAGGTAACCCACCGTCCCCAGCCGATGTAGTCCAGCGCATCGGCGCCAGACAGCCGCCCGTCCCGGTAGGTCACGGAGATCAGCAGCCAGTGACCGTAGACGACACCGCCAATGGCCACAACGCGCAGCAGATCAGCGTAGCGATTCCGTTCCATGCCGGGAAGAACTCCGTATTAGCAGGAGATCCGCGAAAAGGGTTCTGCAGACCTACGCCTCCAGGGTCCTTGGCCGGGGAGACGATTTCCAGGGAAGGAAGTCCCTTGGATGGCGCCATCCGGCCGGGACGTTAAGCCTGAGCCGGAACTACGCCGGTACGTTCGGGAAAAAGCGTTCGGGAAAAAGCATTGCGGCGGCCGGGGTGGTAGGCCCTGCGGCGTGCTTTACGTGCCATTGGCGGTGAGGGCCGCGGCGAGGACGGCGGCCCCCGTATGTGGTGCGGTGAAGCGACGGTCATGAGAGCTCGTTCTACCCCTCCACCGGAACCGTGGCCGAGCACATCCTGCTGCCGGCCAGCGGGCAGCTTAGGACCAGGCCCGTGGAGCCTCGGTGGACGAGGCCGAAGCGCCGGCCAGCGCGGCGATGAGCGGCTTGGCTCAGCGTGCGCCAAACACTGGCCGGCTGGTAGACCGGCGGCTCATTGCGGCATATCGGCCGGGACGATAAGGCCGTAGTGGCCGTCGTAGCGGTGGTAGATGAGGCTGCCGCGGCTGGTACCGGTATCGACGAAGAACAGGAACTCGTATCCCAGGGCCTCGAGGCGCACGATGGCGTCGGAGACCGTGAGCCTGGGCGCGGGCTGCATGGTCTGTGTAATTGCCGAGGAGAGCGGCCGACGCGGCCGAGGCAGCTGGGCCTGGGCCAGCCGGTAGCCGTGGGCGACCCGGTAGATCACGCTGTCATGACCGGTCAGCTCGTCGGTGAACAGGTAAAAGTCGTAGTCGAGCAGGTTCAGGTCGGCGAGGGCCTCTTCTAGCGTCTTACGGCCTGCCGCGTGCGACCTGCGGCGGATTACCTGCCGCTCTTCGGCGGGGCGCGGGAAGTAGGACGGGTGGTGCGCAGGGATACTCTGATGCCGCCACTCGCCGGGGGCGTCCGCCGGCCGGCCCCCGCGCCGGGCTTCCCAGTTCCGCGCCGAGCGTTCCAGCCGAACCCTGAGCCGACTTGCCATGTGCTCGACCGACTCGCGCATCGTCTGGCCAGCGGCCTGGGCCCGGACAAGCCAGCCGTCGAGATCGACGTTGACTCTCGCTACCGCAGGCAGGTTCACCGCGGGATCCGCGGCCATCGTGAGCGTGACCCGCACCTGCAAGACAGGCTCGGTGGCCAGCCGCAGCGCCGAGTCGATCTTCGCGATGGCCAGCTCCGACATCCCCTCCGGAACCGCGCCCTGGGTCTCAATCTGTACCTGAACAGGATGCGTGCCTTTCATGGCTGACCTCCCGTCTGGTTCGGTGGTTACCGGCGCGGCCGACCGCGGCCGACCGCCATGTCGTCACTGTCCCGTCATCGGGAATCGGAGCCGCGCGGCGATCCGGAACGGGGCGTCGCGGATGGCTGAGAACTGTCCGCCGTCCTGCAGAGTCCGGTGGACCATCTCATCGATCAGGTCCGGGACCGGCTGCGCCGCCGTTTCCCAGTCCTGGCAGCTGTCAGCGGCGACGACGAGCAGGCCGCACCGGCCGCACACGTAACCGGGGACAAGCCCGTCATCTGGAACGACCAGGTGTTCCACCGCGTGGCCGTTGACGGCGGCCAGGCAAGCGGGCAGGCCGATCGCGGCCGGGCCGCCCGGCGGCGTCTGCAGGATCCTGGCGGCAAGGCGCTGGGCACTTTGGTCAGTCCACCGAGCGATGACGGGCGCGGCCAGGTCACGGACCCGTGCCGGGGTGAGGGTGTGCGGATCGGCGGTGAAGCTTCCCGCGAAGGCCTCTCGCACCGCCGACGGCAGGCTGGCCAGGAATTCCGGGATTCCATCCTCATGCCCGCCGATGAGCAGCGGCTCCTGCCCACCGTGCCGCATGACCTGCTCCAGGAGAGCGGCGGTGTCGCGGTAGTGCTGGCGGGACAGCTGGATCATCCGCTGCTGGACGTGGTAGGTGTCCAGGCCGTACCAGCCGCCGAAACCCGGGCTGGGAACCCCGGCCGCGGTCGGCGTGGTAACCGTCTCGATCTCATCCCCGGTGATGGTGAACACCCATGCGTGCCGCCTGTCCACCACGGCCACGCGGTAGGCCGGGCACCGTTGCAGGGCCGCCAGCAGCGGCCGGATATGCGGCCTGGCCGCGAGCACCGCTCGTTCCGGGACCTGGCAGCGCAGCGGCAGCACCTCGAGCAGGCCAAGATCGGCACAGGCGAAGATCGCCACGCTATGGCCGAGCCAGTCGCGGCCGTGCACCGCCACCTTCGCTCGCACCGCACCGCGGTCCTCGTCCCGAAGCCGCCCGCATTCCTCGCCGACCGGCCCGCTGGCTGCCGCCGCCATGAGGTCACCGACGCGCGCAGGCAGGCCGCGCAGTTCCGCCGGATCCACCGGGACGGTCAGGTAAAGCGACAGAACCGTCGGCTCCGGGGCGTGCATCCTGGCGAGCTTGTCGGCCTCAGCCCAGCTGATCATCACGCACCTCCTCCTGACGCTACCTGTGACCAGCATGTGACGCGGTGAGGGCCGATACTAGGGCCGAAATCCCGGTTCCCCGGGACCTTCGTCCGGCCAGGCGCCTCGACAGCGCGAATCTGGAGTCCGTATCTCAGCTGAGCCTGGCCTGCGAGGCTCACCGGCCGTTCCCGGCCGGTGAGCTGGTACGCAGCCCGGCGCGCAGCAAGGCGAGCCGCAGCTCCTCCGTGGTCACCAGCCCGGTCACCCGCCGGTCTTCGACGACGACGGCAAGCAGCTGGCCACGCAGCGGCGGGCGGCTCAGCAGCGAGCTGGCCGGGGAACCCGGGTCGGCGAGGTAGGCCGACGGCACCGGCGTGGCGATTTGCCCGAGCCGCGTCGTGGCGCGGTCCGCGTCCGGGACGCGCGCCAGGGCCCCGGCAAAGACGACCCCGGCAAGGTCGCCGCCCAAGCTGACGATGGGAAACACGGTCTGGTGCGAGGACAGGACGACCCGGCCAGTGAAGTCAGCCACATCGCTCCAGGCGGCCCCGATGTCCGGGTGAGGGAGCATGATGTCGCGCACGAGCAGCCCGGCCAGCGCTTCCCTGGCTGCATCCGATTGCTGTTCGGCGCGGGCCATGGTGACCAGGAACCAGCCGATCAGCATCAGCCACAGGCCGCCGATGCCTCGCCAGGCCAGCAGCTCAAGCACGCCGATGGCGCAGATCCCGATGCCGAGCACCTGCCCGGACCGGGCTGCGGCCCGGCTCGCGCGCTGACGGTCGCCATACCACTTCCAGAGTAGTCCGCGCAGGATCCGGCCGCCGTCCAGCGGCGCGCCAGGGAGCAGGTTGAAGACGGCCAGCGCCACGTTCATCATCGAGAGCCACGCCAGCATCGCGGTGACCACGGCCGGGCCGTGCCACGATCGGTCCAGGATCGCGGCGCCGCCGAAAACGAGCCCGGCGGCCAGGCTCGTCACCGGGCCCGCGATGGCGATCTGCAGATCGGCCCGGGCGGTCGGCGGTTCCCCTGCCAGCTCGGCGATCCCGCCCATGGCCCACAAGGTGACCGATCGCACCTGGACGCCACAGCGCCTGGCCACGATCGCATGCGCGATCTCATGAGCCGCCAGCGCCGCGATAAACAGGACCGACCCGGCCACGGCCACCGCCCAGTACAGGCCGGCGGACTGGTGCGGGATGGCCGTCGGCAGCACGCCGAGCAGCATGTCGGTGATCAGGGCGGCAATCACCACGACAGTCCAGTGCATCCCGATCGGGATGCCGGCTATCCGCCCGAGCCGGATGCTCTGTCTCATCTGCCGGTCGCTTCCTCACATCTTCATTCCAGCCTGCCCGGCGAGCTTCCACCTGGACAGGGGCATACTTCCTAGCCGGGCGGGACGTTGGGTCAAGGCGGCATCGTGCCTCCGCGGGCCCTTGGTCCCTGGGCAGGCCGGACCGACCAGAGCAGGCTGGAGCCATGACACAGCCCTGACACAGGTGGTGACTCATGGGCGACAACGCGTGCGATGACGTCTTCGAATGGGCCGCCAGAGATCCGGACCGCGCAATGTTCGCCGCGAAGGCGGACGGCGCATGGCAGCCGGTGACGGCGAAACAGTTTGCCGACCGGGTCACTGCGGTCGCCGCCGGCCTGATCGCCGCCGGGATCCAGCCCGGTGACCGGATTGGCCTGATGTCGGCCACCAGCCTGGACTGGGTGGTGTGCGACTTCGCGATCTGGACGGCCGGAGCCGTGACCGTCCCCGTCTATGAGACCTCGTCGGTGGAGCAGATCCGCTGGATCCTGGCCGACTCGGGCGCGGTCGCCGTGTTCGCGGGGGACGCGCGGTGCGCCGAGGGCATCCGGGCCGCGCAGGCGGCGAAGGTGGAAGCGGTGTGGCAGATCGACGGCGGCGGCCTGGACGCGCTGGCCGCGACCGGGCAAGGCGTCACCGCCGGGGAGATCGACCGCCGCCGCGATCCGGTGACCGCCGCGACGCTCGCGACCATCGTGTACACGTCGGGGACCACGGGACGGCCGAAAGGCTGCATGATCAGCCACGGCAACCTGAGCGAGGCGGTCCGCGCCGTCACGGGCATACCAGGGGTCCGTGAGCGCGTGCTGACGGAGGGCTCCTCCAGCCTGTTCTTCCTGCCCTTGTCCCACATCCTGGCCCGGGTGGTCGCTCTGTGCCTGGTGCACGACGGCCGGCGGACCGGTTTCCTCTCTGATCCCGGCGAGTTGCCCGCGGAACTCGCCGCCTTCCGCCCCACGATCCTGCTCGCGGTGCCCCGCGTGTTCGAGAAGGTGGCCGCCGCGGCCCGCGAGCAGGCCGAAGCCGAGGGCCACCGCCGGCTGTTCGCCGCCGCCGAGGCCACCGCGATCGCCTACAGCCGGGCGGGACACCGGGCAGGCCCGCTGCTCCGGCTGCGGCACGCGGTGTTCGGCCGGCTGGTCTACGCGCGGCTGCGCGCGGCGCTGGGAGGACAGGCGGCCTGGGCGGTCAGCGGCGGCGCGCCGCTGAACCAGGAGCTCGGGCATTTCCTGCGCGGCGCCGGGATCACCATCATGGAGGGCTGGGGGCTGACCGAGACGACAGGTCCGGTGACCATGAACCCGCCCGCGGTCCAGAAGATCGGCTCCGTCGGCCTGCCGCTGCCCGGCTGCGCGGTGCGGATCGCGCCCGACGGCGAGGTCGAGGTCACCGGACCGGTCGTGTTCGGTGGCTACTGGCACGACCCGCAGGCCACCACCCAGGTGTTCGACGGCCGGTGGTTGCGCACCGGCGACCTCGGCCGGTGCGACGACGACGGGTTCCTCTACATCACCGGCCGGAAGAAGGACCTGATCATCACGGCGGGCGGCAAGAACGTGGTGCCCGCGGTCCTGGAAGACCGGCTGCGCGAGCACTGGCTCATCGAGGAGTGCGTCGTCGTCGGCGACCAGCGGCCCTACATCGC
>JBKQQQ010000632.1:0-8124 GCA_052144275.1 Streptosporangiaceae bacterium | reverse complement strand
AGCGCGTAGCTCGCCTGGGATGTCCACCGGGACCGGTGAGGCCGAACGATGCTCGTAGGGCGCAGGGTGCTCATGGGGCGCAGAGGCTTCGTAAGTCGCAGCGGGTTCGTGGGGCGCCTGGGCCTCGGCGAGGCCGCCCACCCGGGCGGCCAGGCGCAGGATGCGGAGCACCTTGTCGTCGATCAGGGCCTCGTCGACCCGGCCCGCCTGCACCGCGTCCAGGAGAGCGTCACCCCACGGGCCGAACCGGCTCGCGGGCCCGGGCATGGCCAGGTCGAGGGCGGCCTGGGCGGCGGGCTCGGTGGACCGGGCGGCCGTCCAGTCGGACATGACCAGGCCGTCGTAACCCCACTCGTCGTGCAGGATGTCGCGCAGCAGCGGGCTTTCCGTCATCGTCACCCCGTTGACCCCGTTGTACGCGGCCATCACCGACCAGGCGCCCGCCTCGCGCACGATCGCCTCGAACGGGGCCAGGTACAGCTCGCGCAGCGTCCGCTCGTCGACGCGGACATCGACGGTCATCCGCTCGGTCTCGGAGTCGTTGGCGATGAAATGCTTGACCGTGGCCCCGACCCCGCAGTTCTGCAGGCCTCGCACGTAGGCGACGCCGATCCGCGCGGTGAGCAGCGGGTCCTCGGAGAAGCACTCGAAGTGCCTGCCGCCGAACGGGGTCCTGTGCAGGTTCACCGTCGGGGCGAGCAGCACGTCCACGCCCTTGCGCCGCGCCTCGTGAGCGAGCAGCCTGCCGATCGCCTCGACGCGCTCGCAGTCCCAGGTGGCGGCCAGCGCGGTCGGCGACGGCACGTTCGCCGAGGTATCGCGCTCGTCCCAGGTCTCGCCGCGGACCCCGGCCGGGCCGTCGGAGAGGACCACGCGGCGCAGGCCAACGGCGGGTTCGGGGTACAGCGCCCAGAAATCCGCCCCCGTCAGCAGCCGGACCTTCTGCTCCACCGAGAGCCGGGCGACGCGGCTCCGCAGGTCCGCCTCGTCCGTCATGGGGCGGCGGGCAGGTTGACCAGGGATGCCAGCGCAGCGCGATGCGCATCCGGCGTGCCGAACCCGATCGAGTCCGCCTTCGCGCGTTTCAGGTACAAGTGCGCCGTGTGTTCCCAGGTGAAGCCGATGCCGCCGTGCATCTGCACGCATTCCTGCGCGGCGTTCACCGCGACTTCGGAGCAGTAGGCCTTGGCCAGCGCCACCGCGACCCTCGCGTCAGGCGAACCGGACGCGAGGCACGCCGCCGCGTACCTGGACGCCGCGCGGGCCTGCGTGACCGCCACCCACAGGTCCGCCAGCCGGTGCTTGAGCCCCTGGAACGACCCTACCGGGCGGGCGAACTGACGGCGTTCCTTGACGTAGGCGACCGTCATGTCCAGGCAGCGCTGGGCCAGCCCGATCTGTTCGGCGGCCAGGATCCCGGCGCCCGCGCTCAGCGCCGCGTCCAGCGCCCGCGAGGCGGCCGGGCCGGACGCGATCAGCGTGCCCGGCGCGTCGTCGAACGACAGGTCGCACAGCTGCCTGGTCATGTCCAGCGAGGTCACCGGCGCCTTGGCCACTCCGGACGCCGACATGTCGACCAGGTAGAGCCCGTGCGGCACGCCGTCGGCCGGGACGAGCAGCACCCCGGCGGGCAGCGCGTCGGCGACCCCGGAGACCATCCCGCGCAGCCGGGCCACCCCGGTCGCGGCGTCGCCGGCCCGCGGCCCGGCCAGCCTGACCCCGGCCGGGAAGGCGGTGCTTCCCTGGGGCCCGGGCGCGGTGGCGAACGGGACCGCCAGCGCCGCGGTCACGCTGCCGTCCGCCATCCGGCCGAGCAGGTCGGCCGCGGTCTTGGCCGGCGTGAACGGGGTGCCCGAGGATACCGGGGCACCGGCGGCGATACTCAGCAGGGCGGCAGTGGCGACGACGGCGCTGCCGAGGAACGGGACCGGGGCGACGAAGCTGCCCAGCGCCTCGGCGGCGGCCGCGGCCTCCCGGTAGGAGGCGCCGGCTCCGCCGTCGCGTTCACCGATCAGCAGCCCGGCACAGCCCAGATCCGCGGCGACGGCCTGCCACAGCTTGTCGTCGTAGGTCTGGGCCGACTCGATGCGCGCCAGCGCCTTGTCCAGTCCGCCCCGGTCGGCAAGCAGGGAAACCAGACTGTCTGACAACGCCCGTTCGGTATCCGTATAAAGGAGATCGGGGAGTTCGTCCGTTGCGGCGCCCGGCCTTTCGCTCACCTTGGCAGGTCCTTCCATGGCACGTCCTTGTCGACGCGGGGTTCGGCGGGGAGGCCGAGCACCCGCTCGGCGACGATGTTGCGCAGGATTTCTGAGGTCCCGCCCTCGATGGAGTTGCCGCGGGCGCGCAGGTAGCGGTAGCCGGGGCCGCGGCCGTAGAAGTTCGCGTGTTCCGGGCGGCGCATGGTCCAGTCGTCGTAGCGCAGGCCGTCACTGGAGGCCAGCTCGACCTCGAATCCGGAGATTTCCTGGTTGAGCCGGGCGAAGACCAGCTTGGCGGCCGAGCCTTCGGGTCCGGGCTTACCCGCGGCCAGCTGCTGGCGCAGCCGCTCCCCCGCCAGCCGGGCCACCTCGGCCTCCGTCCACAGCCGCAGCATCCGGTCGTGCAGGCCCGCCGTGCGCAGCTCGGGGCGGGACCGCCAGGTCCTGGCCGCCGAGGAGATCATGCCGCTCTCCCGCGGGGCCGCGCGCGAGGCGCCGATGCTGACCCGCTCGCTCATCAGCGTGGCGTTGGCCACCTTCCAGCCCTCGCCGACCTGGCCGATCCGGTCCTCGTCGGGTATCCGCACGTCGGTCAGGAATACCTCGTTGAACTCGGCCTCGCCGGTGAGCTGACGCAGCGGCCTGACCTCGACGCCGGGGGCTGTCATGTCCACCGCGAAGTAGGTGAGCCCTTGGTGTTTCGGCACGTCGGGGTCGGTGCGGGTGACCAGGAGCCCGTGCCGGGCCTGATGGGCCTGGGAGGTCCAGACCTTCTGGCCGGAGACCACCCAACCGTCGCCGTCCCTCACCGCACGGGTGGCCAGCGCGGCCAGGTCGCTGCCCGCGCCCGGCTCGCTGAACAGCTGGCACCAGATTTCCTCGGCCGTCCAGAGCTTGCGCAGCCAGCGTTTTTGCTGCTCGTCGTTGCCGTAGGCGAGGATGGTCGGCGCCGCCATGCCCAGGCCGATGCCGTTGCGCTCCGGGTCGTTGGACGGTGAGCCGGCCGCAGCGAACTCGGCGTCGATGATGCTCTGCAAAGTCCGCGACACGCCGAGGCCGCCGAGCCCTTCCGGGTAGTGCACCCAGGCCAGGCCCGCGTCGAACCGGGCGTTGAGGAAGTCCTGCTTGCCCATCTCGGCCGGGTCGTGTTCGGCCAGGAAGGCACGGACCCGCTCGCGGATGGCGTCTGGCGTTGCTTCTGTCAGCACAGTGGCCCGCCTGCTACATAGATGACCTGGCCGGAGACGAAGCCTGCGCCCTCGCTGACCAGGAAGGAGATGGCGTGAGCCACGTCGTCCGGCTGCCCGACCCGCCCGACGGGTATCCGCTCCGCGGCCGCCTTCTGGAAATCATCGAACGGTACGTGGACGCGGGCGGCCGTGGACGCGGTCATATCGGTCACGATAAAGCCGGGCGCGACTGCGTTCGCGGTGACCCCGAACTTTCCGAGTTCGATGGCGAGCGTCTTGGTGAAGCCCTGCATGCCGGCCTTGGCGGCGGAGTAGTTGACCTGCCCGCGGTTGCCGAGTGCCGACGACGATGACAGGTTGACGATCCGCCCCCATTTCTGACCGGTCATGTACTTCTGCACGGCCCTAGTCATCAGGAACGCGCCGCGCAGGTGCACCCCCAGCACCATGTCCCAGTCTTCGTCGGTCATCTTGAACAGCAGGTTGTCGCGGATTACCCCGGCGTTGTTCACCAGCACCGTCGGCTCACCGAGCTCGGCGACCACCCGGTCGACCGCCGCCTGGACCTGGTCGGCCTTGCTGACATCGGCGCCGACCGCCAGCGCGCGCCCGCCTGCGTCCTCGATTTCCTTCACCGTTCCCGCGCACGACTCCTCATCAAGGTCGAGGATCGCCACGGCCATGCCGTCGCTGGCTAGCCGGCGCGCCGTCGTGGCGCCGATGCCGCGGGCCGCTCCGGTCACTATCGCGATTCTCTCTGACATCGGATTTCTCCTCTTATCTGGACGGGCCGTGGCGCTCGGGTCGGTCGGCCCTCGTTAGTCCGCGGCTTTTGTTGTACGTGATTTGTCGTACGCTCGCGGCTTTTCGCGGGATTGCGGCTTTAGTCCTGCTCAGCTCGTAGCCTTCCTCAGTTCGCGGCGGGCCAGGGACCTCTTGTGCACCTCGTCAGGACCGTCGGCAAACCGGAGCGTGCGTGCGCTCGCCCACAGGTGGGCCAGGGGGAAGTCCTGGCTGACGCCACCACCGCCATGCGCCTGGATCGCCCGGTCAATCACCCACTCGGCCATCGCCGGGGTGACGATCTTGATCGCCTGGATCTCGGTGTGCGCCCCCTTGTTGCCCACGGTGTCCATCAGCCACGCCGTCTTGAGCACGAGCAGTCGCGCCGGCTCGATTCTTACCCTGGACTCGGCGATCCAGTCCTGGATGACGCCCTGCTCGGCCAGGGGCTTGCCGAAGGCGGTGCGGCTGGCGGCCCTGGTGCACATGAGCTCGAGGGCACGTTCGGCCGCGCCGATCTGCCGCATGCAGTGGTGGATGCGACCGGGGCCAAGCCGCGCCTGCGCGATCGCGAACCCGTCGCCCTCACCCGAGATCAGGTTCTCCTTGGGCACCGTGACGTTGTCGAACACGACCTCGGCATGACCGCCGTGCGTCCCGTCGGTGTAGCCGAAGACCCTCATCCCGCGCTTGACCGTTACGCCTGGCGTGTCGCGCGGCACGAGGATCATGGTGTGCCGGCCGTGCCCCGTCGTGCCCGAGGCGGACTCGCCGGACACTCCCATCACGATGAAGATCTGGCAGTCCGAGCTCATCGCGCCGCTCGACCACCACTTACGGCCGTTGATCACGTAGCCGCCGCCGTCCGGAGTGATCGTGGTGGCGATGTTGGTCGCGTCGCTGGAGGCCACGTCGGGTTCGGTCATGCAGAAGGCGGACCTGATCGTGCCCTCGAGCAGCGGGCGGAGCCAGCGCTCCTGCTGTTCCGGTGAGCCGAACTCGGCCAGCACTTCCATGTTGCCGGTGTCGGGGGCCGCGCAGTTGAGGGCTTCGGGCGCCAGCGCGGGACTCCACCCGGTGATCTCAGCCAGCGGCGCGTACTGCAGGTTGGTCAGCGGCGGATCCGGCAGCAGGCTCGAGTCGAGCTTGCCGACCGCCGCGGCGGCCTTGCCGGTCAGGAACAGGTTCCACAGTCCGCGGCCGCGCGCCTCGGCCTTGAGGTCCGCGGTGACCGGCACCCGCTCCCACCCCTGGCCCTGGGCGGCCGCGGCCTCGACCTGCTCCGCGAACACCGCCTCGGCCGGGTAGACCCGCTCCTCCATGAATGTGAGCAATTGCTTACGCAGATCAAGCGTCTTGGCGTCATAGCCAAAGTCCATGGAGCACAACCTTTCGATGGGCCGCTTCCACAGGGTTTCACGGGATCGCCGTCCAGCCTACCTACCCACCAGTACGTTTGTCCGCCCTGGCTTGCCCGGTTCGGGTGTGCCGCGGTTCGATTGCGTCAGGTCGTGCGGCGGAAGACGTAGACGTCGCCGGACCGGAAGACCTGGGTGTAGATGTGGCCCGGGTAGATCTGGGCGATGAAGGCGGGGACGTTGCTGATCGCCGGGCTGTAGTCGCTGTTCTGGCCGTCGAAGACGATGTACTGGGTCTTGGGGTTGCCGCTGTTGCCGATCCAGAAGGTGTCGGTGCGGGCGGCGAGCGGCGCGAGGAGATCCAGTGTGGCCTGCACGGTGACGCCATCGGGCACGTGGGCCATGGCCGCGTCGGCGGACTTCACCTGGCCGCTGATCCGGTAGCTCTGCGCGCTCCACAGGGTGCTGAGGGGGAACTGGAAGGCCAGCGGGACCGTGATCGCCAGCATCATGGCGGCACCGTAGCGCCGTGCTCCGGCCAGGACCGCGCGGCGCGCGCCCCGGCTTCCGCTGACCCAGCTAGCGGATGCGGCCGGGCCTTCCGCGTCCATGACGGCGCTGATCGCGGCCATCGCGTCGATGGCCGCGATGAAGATGATCGGCATCACGGTGGCGTTGTAATGCCAGTACGTTCCCCAGAAGCTCGAGTTCGTGGCCAGGAAACGCAGCAGCAGGCTCGGCCCGGCGATCAGGACCAGCGGCGAGCGCAGCGCGATGAACGCGGTCGGCAGCAGCAGGATCACGATCGTCTGCAGCTTGTCTGGCCAGGCGTGGAAGAACTGGCCGATCAAGCCGGTCACCGTCGGGTGCCCGCCGGGAGCGAGGATCCCGCCGTCGCTCCAGTAGTCGTAGTGGTGGGCCGGGTTGAAGTGCGGGATGATCACCCCGATGGCCAGGAACGACCAGGCAAAACCCCAGATCAACAGGATCTGGCCCGCCGTGATGCGCCGCGTGCCGTCGGGATCCGCGGACGTAATGGTGACGCCGGAGCCGGCGGGTTCGCGGGCGGCGGCACGCATGCCGGCGATGACCAGGTAGAGACCGATGGCGGCCACCGTGAAGCCCTGATCCTCCTTGACGAAGACGAGCGGGAGCGCCCACCAGACCGCGGCCTTGATGCGGCCGCGGACCAGCGCGGACAGCGAGAAGGCCAGCAGCGGGACGGCGAAGGCGATCTCGTGGAAATCGAAGTTGGCCAGTTGCTGCAGGCCCCAGGAGAACCCGTAGGCGACCGCGATGGCCCGGCTCGGACCGATCCCGACCTTTTCCCGCGCGGCCTGGCTGACGCCGAAGACGGAAAGCGCAGCCAGCAGCGCCTGCACGGCCACCAGCGTCGCCGGCGAGGGGAAGACGCGGAAGAGCGGGGCGATCATCATGACGATCGGCTGGAAGTGGTCGCCCAGCAGGTTGAAGCCCGCGGTCCTGACGTCCGCGACCGGCGCATGCCAGCTGGCGGCCTGCTTGACGTACTCGGTGTAGATGGCCAGATCCCACGAGGACGGGTTGAGCTGCAGCAGCCGGAACAGCGAGATGGCGAGATAGGCGCCGAAAACGGCGAGCGAGGTTACCCAGATGAACGGGTCCCGGTAGGCGCCGGAGAGCCTGCTCGTACGCCGCGGCGCGGGAGGGGCCTCCGGCAGCAGACTCTCAGATACCGGAGCTTCACTCTGCGGCACCGCGGACTCCACGGTTGCCGTGAGTGCCTCGGTCCCGTCCTGGACCGGTTCGGCACTAGACGGAGTCCGTTGCTGTTCCAGCATCCCTGCGCAGCTTATCGTACCCGGCCGACGGGAGCGCGGGTCAGACGAGCAGGAGCCGGGCGAGGCGGCGGCCGGAGACATACAGGCCGATCAGCCCGAGTACGGCGAGGTAGGCGGCCCGCCACAGCAGATCGGGACCGACCACCCCGACGGTCAGGTCGCGCAGCAGCACGACGCCTTGATAGAGCGGCGTCCACTCGACGATCACCTGGACCGCTCGCGGGTAGACGCTGAGCGGGTAGAACGTCGCGGAGAACAAGAAGAGCGGCATGCTGGCCAGGATCACGTAGTCGAAGTCCTGCCAGCTCTTCATGTACGTCGTCCCGGTCATGCCGAGGGCGGCAAAGGCGAAGCCGATCAGCACCGCCACTGGCACGGCCAGCACCGCCCACGGTGAGTGCACCAGGCCCATCGCCAGCATGACCAGCGTGAACGCCGCAGCGTAGATGGTGCCGCGGAGAAGCGCCCAGCCGATCTCGCCCAGTGCAACCTGGGCCGGGCGCATCGGCGTGGCCAGGATCGCGTCGTACAGCTTCGCGTACTTCAGCCGGAAGAAGACGTTGAACGTCGAGTCGTACATCGCGCCGTTCATGGAGGACACGGCGAGCAGCCCGGGCGCGACGAACTCGCGGTACGGGATGAGGTGCCCGCCCGGGCCCGGCACCTTGCCGACCAGCACGCCCAGGCCGAGACCCACGGACAGCAGGTAGAACAGCGGCTCGAAGACGCCGGACGCGAACACCAGCCAGGCGTGCCGGTAGACGCGGGCATG
>JBKQQQ010000631.1:0-28020 GCA_052144275.1 Streptosporangiaceae bacterium | reverse complement strand
GGGAGGGCGGAATGTCGGGTTACAGCTATGACAGGAACAGCTATCTCAGGCGGCTGCGCCGGATTGAAGGCCAGGTGCGCGGCCTGCAGCGCATGATCGGCGAGGATAGGTACTGCATTGACATCCTCACCCAGGTAGCGGCCACAACTAGGGCCCTGCAGTCAGTCGCCCTCGGCCTTCTCGAGGAGCATCTGAGCCACTGCGTTACCCAGGCGGTGAACCAGGGCGGCGACACCGCATCCGGTAAGGTCCGCGAAGCCTCCGACGCTGTCGCGCGCCTCGTGCGTTCCTGAACCCGGCGATGCGGGCCGGCCTGGGTCGCCACGGGTAATCGTTCCTATTCTCATCCAGGAGGGGCAATGACAAATCCTCAGCTGACCCTGACGCGTTACGACATCGGGGATCTGAACAACGGAAAGGTTGCGGCATTCCCCGTGCCCAGCCCACCGGGCTGGGACGATATCAGCCTGTACTACGCCAAGGCGCTCAAGGCGATGGGCTGGCAGCAGTCGCCCGCCGGAGCCACCGATGTGACCAGCATGTGGCCCTACAGCGATACCCCGAATACCTACTTCTTCCAGGCGGCTATGCACTGGTGGCCGCAGCATCAGGGCACTCCTCCGGCGCCGTACAACGAGCGCTGGAGCCACTGCACGCACGGCCCGGCGAGCGCCGAGCAGTATTTCCTAGCCTGGCACCGGGCGTTCATTTATTTTTTCGAGGTCATCGTGCGCGCGTACGTCGCTGAACTCGGCGGCCCCAGCACGTGGGCGCTTCCGTACTGGAATTACAGCTACTACGACGATTCCGATGGATCGGCCGCCGGGGCGCCGTGGGTCCGGTCGAACCTCCCGTGGGTCTTCTCGCAAGCCCAGTTGCCTGACGGCAGCGACAATCCGCTCTACATCGCGGACATCAACAAGCGGGGCCTGCAGCCGAACTGGCCCGGCCAGCAAGAGATGATGTTTCTCGAGACCGTGACGCCGTACTACGACGCTGCTTACTCCCACACCGACTTCCTGGGCTTCAACCAGACGCTCGACTTCCAGACGCACGGCGCGGTCCACGTCGACGTCGGCTCCGGTGATCAGCAGGTGACCCAAGGCGGATGGATGACCTCTACCGTGACGGCGTCGTTCGACCCGGTGTTCTGGCTGCACCACGCCGAGATCGACCGCTTCTGGGCAGGCTGGAACGCGGCCGGCGGCGCCAATCCTTCCGACCCGACCTGGCTGAACGCGCAAGACGACCCTCTGCACGCCACCCGCTGGAATTTCTGGAGCGACGGCAACCTCGCCAACAAGATCGTCGTCACCCCTGGCCAGATGCTCGATCCCGGTAACCTCGCGGCCCCGTTCCCGTACTCCTACGGCTACCAGAATCTGCCCACGGTCCCGGCCCCGAGCACGACCGGTGCAGGCCTGGCCGCCGAAGCCGTACCCGAACTCGCGGCCCGGCCCCTGGTCATCGCCCGCTCACTACAGGCCAGCGCAGCGCCTGGCCCAGGCGGTCCAGTCGAGCTTGGCACCGAACCAGTCTCGGCGTCGGTGCCCCTGCCCGGCGAGACACAAAATGCGGTCGCGCGGCTGACCGAGCGTGCCGTCGGCACCGAGGCGCCCCGCGTGATCCTTCGCCTCGAGGGCATCACCGCCGACGGGCCCCCCGGTAATTACGAGATCTACCTGAACTACCCTGAGGCCGACCGGCGGACGGCCGGCTCGGTGCCGCACTACGTGGGACTGCTGGCCGGCTTCGGAGCCGACCATCACCACGAGCATGATCAAGGCGACGATGACGGCGGAGGTCAGCACGGCCTCAGCGCGAGCTTCGATATCACTCGCATCGTCGGTTACCTGCGCGCCAGCGGCGGCTGGGACGAGAACCTGGCCACGATCACGTTCGTCCCCGCGGCACGACCGCGCGCAGGTTTCGAGCTCAGGACGAGCGGGCTGCACGTCGGGAGCATAAGCATCGAGACCGTATAGATCTGTGCTCGCCAGCGTCCTGACCGGCCGTCAGGGCGCCGCGGCTTAGGCCCGGGCGGAACATCAGCTGGGTGCCGATTGTTCTTGCGGCATGATCGAGGGCCGGTTTGCTGAGCTGATTGCCGGGCAGCGGCAGGGAGTGCTGGTCACCCTCAGGAAAGACGGGTGGCCGCAGCTGTCCAACGTGAACTATGCCTGGTACGCGGGGGAGCAGACCATCAAGATCTCCACCACCGATGACCGGGCCAAGACGCGCAACATGCGTCGCGACCCGCGGGTCAGCTTCCACGTCACCAGCGGCGACTTCTGGTCCTACGTCGTCGTGGACGGGCACGCCGAGCTGTCGGCGGTGGCCCGGGACCCGCACGACGCGGCCGTGGAGGAGCTGATCGACCTGTACCGCGCGGTGCAGGGCGAGCACCCGGACTGGGATGACTACCGGGCGGCCATGGTCCGTGACCGGCGCCTGGTCGTCCGGCTGCGGGCCGACCGGGCCTACGGGATGGTTCACCGCGCCTGAAGGTGCGCACAGACGGTGCGCAAGGTGCGATTGCGCCGGGCAATTCCTGGCTTCCGGGCCGGTGACGGGAGGCTTCATGAGGACCAATGGGTTGCCGTCAACGCGCGTAAGCTGGGTCGATGCTGTCTGACTCCTTCGGGCGGATCGCCACTGATCTGCGCGTATCGCTCACCGACCGGTGCAACCTGCGGTGTGCCTATTGCATGCCGCCCGAAGGTCTCGACTGGCTTCCCGCTCCCGAGCAGCTGACCGACGACGAGGTCGTGCGCCTGATCCGGGTCGGGGTCGAGCTGCTCGGAATCCGCGAGATCAGGTTCACCGGCGGGGAGCCGCTGCTGCGGCGCGGGCTGGCCGGGATCATCGCCCGCACGGCGGAGC
Organism: Streptosporangiaceae bacterium; assembly: GCA_052144275.1. Lineage (GTDB taxonomy): Bacteria > Actinomycetota > Actinomycetes > Streptosporangiales > Streptosporangiaceae > Palsa-504. The sequence goes on along the minus strand of JBKQQQ010000631.1, from coordinate 25,137 downwards.
TGCGCCCGCGCCCGGAGATCTCGCTGACCACCAATGCCATCGGACTCAAGCGCAGCGCCGCGGCCCTGCATGCGGCCGGGCTCGACCGGATCAACGTGTCGCTGGACACGCTGCGGCCGGAGACGTTCCGCAAGCTCGCCCGGCGGGACCGGCTGCCGGACGTGCTCGACGGCCTGGTGGCAGCGGCCGCGGCCGGGCTCGGGCCGGTCAAGGTCAACGCGGTGCTCATGCGGGACCTGAACGACGACGAGGTCGTGCCGCTGCTCAGGTTCTGCCTCGAGGCCGGCTACGAGCTGCGGTTCATCGAGCAGATGCCGCTGGACGCCCAGCACGGCTGGAAACGGGCTGAGATGGTGACGGCGGAGGAGATCCTCGCCGCGCTCGGCCGCGAGTTCACCCTGACCCCCGATGACCCGCGGCGGCGGGGTTCCGCCCCCGCCGAGGCGTTCCTGGTCGACGGCGGCCCGGCCCGGGTCGGCGTCATCGCCTCGGTCACCCGGCCGTTCTGCGGGACCTGCGACCGGGTCCGGCTGACCGCCGACGGCCAGGTCCGGAACTGCCTGTTCGCCCGGACGGAAAGCGACCTGCGCGGCCCGCTGCGCGCCGGGGCGAGTGACGTCGAGCTGGCCGAGGCATGGCGGCGGGCCGTCGCGGTGAAACTGCCCGGGCACGGCATCAACGACCCCTCGTTCCTGCAGCCCGACCGCCCGATGTCCGCCATCGGCGGGTAGCGCGGCCCTGCTCGGCTTCCTGGCCGAGCACCTGCGCTTACCGGCTGTCGCCCGGACGGTAGGCCGGGCCGTGCGCCTCGTGGGCGTCCTCGCAATGCTGCTCGCTGACCACGATCACGCCGGGTGCGGCCGGCAGGCCAGCGTGGTCGACCTGCAGGGTGGCATGCGTGATGCCGTACTCGCGGCTCAGGTAGGCCTCCAGGTCGGCCCGGACCGCGTGGCAGTCCTCGCCCGGCGCGACCAGCACGTGCGCGGACGCGGCGGGCATGCCCGAGGTGATCTCCCAGATGTGCAGATCATGGACCTCGGTGACGTGCGGGCGGGCCGCCATGGCCGCGCCGACCGCCGCCGGGTCGAGCCCGGCCGGAGCCGCCTCGAGGAAGATCCGCCCGGACCGCTTGATCAGCCCGGCGCCCGCCTGCACCATCAGTGCCACCACGACCAGCGTCGCGATGGCGTCGGCCCGGGCAAATCCCGTCAGCACGATGACCGCCCCGGCCACCGCGGTCGCCGCGAACGCGTACAGGTCGGTGACGATGTGCCTGAACGCCCCGGCGAGGTTGAGGCTCCGCGGTGCGCCGTGGCCGCCTCCCGCCCGGACGATCAGCAAGGTGGCCGCCACGTTGACCACCACGCCGGCCAGCGCGACGGCGAGCACCGTGCCGCCGGCCACCGCGGGGGGCGTCACCAGGTGCCGGATCGCGGTATAGCCGAGCCAGGCGGCGAGCAGCACCAGCGTGATGCCGTTGGCCTGCGCGGACATGATCTCGGTGCGCTTGAGGCCGTAGGTGTATCCGCCGGCCGGCGGCCGGGCGGCTAGCCGCGCGGTGACCAGCACGAGCGCGATGGAGGCGGCGTCGGTCAGCATGTGCGCGGCGTCGGAGATCAGCGCGAGCGAGTGCGCGGTCACGCCCGCGATGACCTCTGCGGCCATGAAGGCGAGGATCAGCGCCAGGGCACCGGACAGCCACCTGGCGTCCGCGCCGGACGCCGGGGCGTGCGCGTGCCGGTCAGTTCCCGCCACCATCTGACGATATCTTCACCGATCAGGGACAGGTAAGAGCGGCCAATCCGGCAGGAGGCGACGTGGGGACACTAGAAGGTAAAGGTGCTCTGGTGACGGGCGGGTCACGAGGGATAGGCCGGGCGATCGTGAAACGATCTCCACCCTCAACACCCGCCTTCATCCGCCCGGCGGTGCGCTGTACACCGGGGCCAAGGGCGCGCTGGAGAACTTCACGGCGGTGGCGGCGCTCGAGCTCGGCGGCCGCGGGATCACCGCGAACATCGTCTCGCCCGGCGCCACTGAGACTGAGTTGCTGCGGGCCGCGAACCCGGGTGAGACGTTCGAGGACGATGTGGCCCGGACCGCGCTGCGGCGACTCGGCCAGCCGGAGGACATCGCCGCCGTGGTGGCCTTCCTGGCCGGCCCCGATTCCGGCTGGATCAGCGGCCAGAACCTGTCCGCCGACGGTGGCTTCCTGCCCTGACCGTAGGCTGTGCTCATGAGCACCCTGGAGGAATGGACGGCGACTGTCTGCGCAGATCTCGGGCTCGACCCCAGCTCCGCCGACCTGAGGGCCGTGCTTGACCTCACCCGCGACGTCGCCCACGGCGTGGCCAGGCCCGCCGCGCCGCTCACCGCCTACCTGGTCGGCGTGGCGGTCGGCCGCGGCCTGGCACTGCCGGACGCGGCCGGGCGGATCACGGCGCTCGCGGCCGGCTGGGGCGGCCCGACCGAGGAAGAGGCCTGAGTCCAGCGCACCCGGGACCGAACGGTCCTGCCTGATGCCCTGCCGGCCGTCGCCGTGCTCGGTCGCCATGACGCTGGCGCGGCTGAATTTCCGTCCGGGCCGGCCTGACCCGGCCTGTCGCCGCAGGCCGCGCGGCACGGTTACCGGACTCTTACAGATCTTCTCATCTCCCGGCGCCCGGAGGCCGCCCTCCTCTAAGACAGTGTCACGGGGCGGACGCAGGACGAGCGAAGGGCGGTTATGACTCCCGAATCCAAGCGGGCCACCGAATCTGAGAGCGGCAGCGAATCCGGCCGAAGCGGCGAAGCTCAGCCGTTCCCGCGCACGACCAGACGCGGAGTACTGCTGGGGGTAGGCCTGGTCGGCCTCGGCGGGACGCTAGTCGGCTGCAGCACTGCGGCTGTGCCTTACGACGCCAACGAGGCGGGGGTAGTAGAACAGGACGACGCTCCCGCACAGGCTGCCATGCCGAGTTCCGGCGCCATGCCTGGTTCCGGCGCCATGCCGAGTTCCGGCGCGATGCCGAGTTCCGGCGCGATGTCGAGTCCGGGGAACATGCAGTCCAGCCCCGCGCCGTCGAGCAGCGCGAAGAAAGACGCCAAGCTCACCGGCATCGTGCTCGGCGCCGCCAGCGAGATCCCCGTCGGCGGCGGCAAGATCTACAACGCCGCGAAGGTCGTCGTGACCCAGCCGACGCGCGGCCAGTACAAGGCTTTCAGCGCGGTGTGCACGCACGTGGGCTGCATTATGAGCGAGGTCGCAAACGGCACCATCGACTGCCCCTGTCACGGCAGCGAGTTCAAGATCACCACTGGCGCCGTGGTGACCGGCCCGGCCCCCGCCCCGCTGCCGAAGAAGCAGATCAAGATCGTGAACGGCCAGGTCGTCCTGCTGTAGCCCGGCCTCGCGCTCTAACCCCGGCCCCGCGTGATCATGTGACAATGGGCGCCAGAAATGACGCCTAACGACACATGATCACGGATCCTGGCAGGATGGTGGGCGTGGGCTCGCTGATGCTGCTTGATACCGCGTCGCTGTACTACCGTGCGTTCTTCGGGGTGCCGGATACCGTCCGGGCGCCGGACGGCACCCCGGTCAACGCGGTGCGCGGGCTGCTCGACACGATCGGCCGGCTGGTGCGGGCCAGGCAGCCCAGCCGGCTGGTCGCCTGCCTGGACGCGGACTGGCGGCCGGCCTTCCGGGTTGCCGCGGTGCCCTCGTACAAGGCGCACCGGCTCGCCGCCGACGGCACCTCGGAGGAGACACCGCCCGCGCTGGCCACGCAGATCCCGGTGATCGAAGAGGTGCTGCACTCCTCCGGGCTGGCGGTCGCCGGGCAGCCCGGGTTCGAGGCGGACGACGTGATGGCCACGCTCGCCGCCCGGTCGGCCGACCCGGTGGACGTGGTCACCGGTGACCGGGACCTGTTCCAGCTCGTCGACGACGCACGGGGCGTCCGGGTCATCTACACCGTGCGCGGGTTGCTCAACATGGACGTGATCGACGAGGCGGCGGTGACCGCGAAGTACGGCATCCCGGGCCGCGCCTACGCCGACTTCGCCGCGCTGCGCGGCGACCCGAGCGACGGGCTGCCCGGCGTGCCGGGCGTGGGGGAGAAGACCGCGGCTGCGCTCATCAACACGTTCGGCAGCATCGAGGAGATCACCACCGCCCTAGACGCGGGCCACGGCGGGTTCCCGCGCGGCAGCCGGGACAAGCTCGAGAAGGCCAGAGACTACCTGGACGTCGCCCTGTCGGTGGTCAAGTGCGCCGACGACGCCCCGCTGCCCGACATCGACGGGAAGCTGCCGGTGGTGCCGGCCGATTCCGGCCGCCTGAAGGAGCTTGGCGAGCGGTGGGGCCTCGGATCCTCGCTGAGCCGGTTCGTCACCGCGGTTTCACAGCCCTAGCGTCGCGGGCCTAACATCGATCAGGTGACGATGGACGAACTGTATCCCGCAGGCCGGCTCGACCAGGTGCGCGAGGCGGTCGGCGCGGCCGGGCTTGACGCCGTGCTGCTGACCCCTGGCCCGGACCTCAGGTACGTCACCGGCTACGACGCCAAGCAGCTCGAGCGGCTGACCTGCCTGGCGGTCCCGGCGGAAGGCGACCCGGCGTTGTTCGTGCCGCGCCTGGAGCTGGCTGCGGCGCAGGCCTCCCCGGCCGGCTCGCTCAGCCTGGAGACGATCCCCTGGGAAGAGACCGACGACCCGTTCCGGCTGGTGGCGGACAGGCTCGGGAGCGTCTCGGCGGTCGGCCTGTCCGACCGGATGTGGGCGCTTTCGGTGCTGAAGTTCCGCGACGTGCTGCCCGGCGCGCGCCTGGCGCTGGCCAGCGGCGTGCTGCGGGCGCTGCGGATCAGGAAGACCCCGGCCGAGGTCGCGGCCCTCCGGGAGGCAGGCGCCGCCATCGACCGCGTGCACGCGCGCGTCCCCGGCTGGCTGCGGCCCGGGCTGACCGAACGGGCCGTGGGTTCGATGATAACCGAGGCAATCCTCGCCGAGGGACACGCCACCGTGGACTTCGTGATCGTCGGATCCGGACCGAATGCCGCGAGCCCGCACCATGAGGTCTCGGACCGCGTGCTGGCCGCCGGGGACGTCGTCGTGGTCGACATCGGCGGCACGATGCCGTCCGGGTACTGCTCGGACAGCACCCGAACCTACGCCCTCGGCGAGCCGCCGGCCGAGTTCACCGCCTACTACAAGGTCCTGTACGACGCTCAGGAAGCGGCGTGCGCGGCGGTGCGGCCCGGCGTGACGGCGGAATCGGTCGACGCGGCCGCGCGCGAGCCGATCACCAGGGCCGGCTTCGGCGAGGCGTTCTTCCACCGGACCGGACACGGCATCGGGCTCGAAGCGCACGAGGACCCCTACATCGTGGTCGGCAACAGCGAGCCGCTCGAGCCGGGCATGGCGTTCTCGGTGGAGCCCGGGATCTACCCCGGGCCGCACGGCGCCCGGATCGAGGACATCGTGGTCTGCACCGAGGACGGCTGCGAGCGGCTGAACCACACGCCGCGCGAGGTGGTGGTCGTCGGCTAGGGGCGCTCCGGGGACCCGCCCGGGGGATCGGTACGGTCCTGGTTCTCGGCCAGGAAGCGCTCGAACTGGGCGGCCAGCTCGTCGGCGGTGGGCATGGCCTCGCCGTCGGCCAGCAGGCCGACCGCCGCGTCTGGCCCGGTTTGCTGGCTCTCGGCCGTGGTGTCGTACTGCTGCTCCAGCGCGCGGACCAGCTCCGCGACCTCCGCCGACTCCTCGACCTGCCGCTCGATCGCCTCGTTGGTGCGGTCCGCGGCCTCGCGGAGCTCGGCGTCGGGCAGGTCGAGCCCGGTGGAGGTGGTCACCGAGCCGAGCAGGGCCAGCGCAGCCGGGGGATAGACGGCCTGGGCCAGGTAGTGCGGCACCTGCACGGCGAAGCCGAGCGCGTCCCGCCCCGCCTCGCCGAAGCGCAGCTCGAGTAGGGCAGGCGCGCTGCCCGGCACCTGGATCCGGCTCGCCAGCCGCTGGTGGCCGGTCAGCAGTTCCTCGCGGGTGGCGTGCGCGATCACCCCGAGCGGCCGGGTGTGCGGCATCCCGGCCGGGATGCCGAGGAAGCTGATCACGGTACCAGTGTCGAGCCGGGTCGCGATGTCCAGCACGGCCTTGGTGAACAAGTCCCACTCGTGATCAGGCTCCGGTCCCGTCAACAGCAGGAAGGGGCGCCCGCCCTGGTCATGCAGCAGGTGCAGGGCCAGCTCCGGAGGGTCATAGCTCTCCCACCGGCTGTTGTCGTAGGTCATCAGCGGGCGCCGTGACCGGTAGTCGATCAGCCTGTCGGTGTCGAACCGCGCCACGGTCTCGTGCGGGAAGGCGCGCAGCAAGTGCTCGGCGAGCAGGCGGCCCGCGGTCCCGGCATCGATGAAGCCCTCCAGGTAGTGCAACATCGGTGCGCCTGCGATGTCGGGCGCGGCCGGACCGAGCTCGTAGAGTTCCTCCGGATTCCGCTGCATCCTTACAGTTTCCCACGGACCGCTGACTGCTGCGGCCCGGGCACCAAGGTGGCGCCCTGGCCGCTGACGTCCGGGTGGAGGCCAGAGCCTAGGCCGAATGCTCCGCCAGGCTGGCCGAGGCCTTCGGATGACCGATGGACAGGCCGCTGGCCGGGTCGAAGAACTGGAGGTTGCGCGTGTCGACGCCGAGCTCGATCGTCTGCCCAGGCTTAGCCTGGCTACGTGCCGAAACGCGGGCCATCCACAGCGACTTGCCGCCGACCAGCGCGGACGCCGCCTCCTCTGCGTCATCGTCGGTGTCGGCCGCCTTGGTGAGGCTAGCGTGCTCGACGGGTGGCGCGTCGATGGTGAAGATCACGTGGATCTCGGTGCCGAGCTCCTCGGTGATGCCGGTGGTGACTCGCATGGTTCCCCACTGGTTGTCGCCCAGGTCGGCATCCTCGAAGTCAGAGGGCCGGATGCCGAGGATGACCTTCTTGCCGAAGTAGTCCGCGAGCCCGTGCTTGGCTTCCATCACGGCGGGCGGCACCGCGAGCTTGTAACCGGCGAATGTGACCGCCGGGCCACCGTCACGGACCAGTTCCGCGGTGACGAAGTTCATCGCGGGCGAGCCGATGAAGCCGGCCACGAACAGGTTCACCGGCGACTCGAAGAGATACTGTGGCGTGTCCACCTGCTGCAGCTGCCCGTCCCGCAGCACGCAGACGCGGTTGCCGAGCGTCATGGCCTCGATCTGGTCGTGCGTCACGTAGACGGTCGTGACGCCGAGCCGCTCGTGCAGCTGTTTGAGCGAGCCCCGCATGGACACGCGCAGCTTGGCGTCCAGGTTGGACAGCGGCTCGTCCATCAGGAAGGCCTGCGGCTCGCGGACGATGGCGCGGCCCATCGCGACCCGCTGCCGCTGGCCGCCGGACAGCGCGGCCGGCTTGCGCTTGAGGTACTGCTCGAGGCCGAGCATCTGGGCGGCCTCGTCGACCCGGCGCTTGATCTCATCCTTGGGCGTCTTCCTCAGCTGCAGGCCGAACGCGAGGTTCTGCTCGACGGTCATGTGCGGGTAGAGCGCGTAGTTCTGGAACACCATGGCGATGTCCCTGTCCTTCGGAGGCAGGTCGTTGACCACCCGGTCGCCGATCTGGATCGTGCCGCCGGTGATCTCCTCGAGCCCGGCGATGGACCGCAGCGCGGTGGACTTGCCGCACCCGGAGGGACCGACGAATACCATGAACTCGCCGTCTTTGACGTCAAGGCTCAGGTCGTTAACGGCCTTGACGCCGCCTGCGTACGCTTTTTCCACGTGATCCAAGATGATCTGTGCCATGCCGGCAGCGTAACCTCGGCGTGACCTGCTGATAAGTACGCGAACGGCGATGTTACATTAGTGTAAACGTCGTTATTTTTTCGTTATATTGTGATGAAGTCGCAGCGTGCAACCGTTGGCGCTAACGTGACCACGTGGAAGAGATCGACCGCAGGATCGTGTCGTTGCTGACCCGCAATGGCCGGATGAGCTTCACCGAGCTGGCCAGGCAGGCCGGGCTCTCCGTGTCCGCGGTACACCAGCGGGTACGCAGGCTCGAGCAGGACGGCGTGATCAAGGGCTATGTCGCCGTGTTCGACCCGGATGACGTGGGCCTGCCGCTGACGGCCTTCGTGTCCGTCAAGCCGTTCGACGCCGCTGCCCCCGATGACCTGCCGCAGCGGCTCGAGCACCTGACGGCGATCGAGGCCTGCCACAGCGTCGCAGGCGACGAGAACTACATCCTCAAGGTGCGGGTGACGTCCCCGGCCGCGCTCGAAGACCTGCTCCAGCAGATCCGCACCATCGGCGGCGTCTCCACCCGGACCACCGTGGTCCTCAGTACCCCCTACGAGAACCGCCCGCCCGACATCTGACCCAGTCAGCGGCCCGTCGCGCGGAGGCCATCGAGCATGATGGTCATGAGCCTCTCGGCTCGTTCCGGAGTTTTCTCCGTGCTCACTGTCACCCCGTGCACCAGCCGCATCACGTCCGTGGCGTCCACGTCCGGCCGGATGGCGTCGGCCTGCTGCGCGTTCGCCAGCAGCCGTTCGGTGGTCTGGCGCATCGCCATCCAGCAGGAAGAGATCAGCTCCGACTCGATGCCGACCGCCTCGATCAGCGCGTGCGACAGGCCGCGCTTGGTCACCAGGTAACCGGCCAGTGAGCGCACCCAGCCGCTGAAGGCCTGCTCGGGTGGCAAGGTCTCGATCAGCGCGTCCCCTTCTCCGCAGACCATGCCCACCTGGCTGCGGAACACGGCAGCCTGCAGGTCGAGCCGGGTGGGGAAGTGCCGGTAGAGGGTGCCGATGCCCAGCCCGGCGCGCCGGGCGATGTCCTCGAGTGGCGCGTCGGCGCCCTTCTCCGCGAACGCGACCGTAGCGGCGGCGATCAGCCGGGCATGATTCTGCCGCGCGTCGGCGCGCAACTGCTCGGCGGGCCGCGGCGGCACCTGGTCAGATGTCCTGGTCATTGCTATCAGGTTAACGGGCTTCGGGATGGGCCTGTCTCGGCGGTCGACGTCAGCCGGGCCGGCTCGTTCATCGCCCGGCTGCTGCTCATCGCGGGCATGTTCGGGGTGTTCTTCTTCCTCACTCAGTTCCTGCAGAAGATCATGGGCTTCAGCCCGCTCCGCGCGGGAGTGGCGTTCCTGCCGATGACCTTCGCGCTGTTCGGGGTGTCCCGGCTGGCTCCGAGGCTGATGCCGCGGCTGGGCGCGAAGCCGCTGATGATCGCCGGGATGCTGCCCGCCATCGCCTCGATGGCCTGGCTGTCACGGGTAACGCCTGCCACCGGCTACTGGTCAGGCATCTTCGGCCCGATGCTGCTGATCGGCGTCGGCATGGGACTGGTGTTCGTGCCGCTGACCACCGCGTCACTGACCGGCGTACCAGCGGCGGACTCCGGGGCCGCGTCCGGCCTGGTGAACATGCTCCAACTGGTGGGCGGCGCCCTGGGCCTCAGCGTGCTGGTGGCGGTGTACGGCACCGCGTACCGGCATGCGGCCGGCCACCCGCTGGCGGGTCTGAGCCCGCTCGCCCAGTCGCAGTACATGGTCACTCACGGCATCGCAACCGCGTTCGGCTTCGCCGCCATCCTCAACGTGTGCAGCCTGCTGGTCATCATCACCTTGATCAGGACCTCCAGGCTCGCCCCCGCTCCCGCACCCGTCCCTCGGCCGCAAGAAGAGGCCGTCGCCTCCTAGCCGCCACCGCGTCCTGGCCGACGTGATACCCGGCTCGCGGGCCAGCGGCGATAAGGCGACGGGAAAGACCCGGTCCGGCGGGACGCCGGGCACGTGAGTGCCGCGGGGCACGATCGCGGCCGTACCCTTGTAGACCCGCATCGCGGCCGTGACCAGCCGGAGCGGCGCGGCCACCAGCGTGGCGCCGGTTAGCAGGGTCAGATCGAGCAGCGAGGTGTAGGCCTGTCCGTCGCCGCAGGGCGGAGCCGCGACCACGACGTCACGGTGGGTCAGCTCGCCGGCCGAGCCCGGGCCGGGGCCACTGTCCTGCGCTGCCAGGCCGTGCTGGTCCGCCCGGCCGTCAACCTCCGGTCGGCCAGGCTCATCCACCGGACCGTGCCCATCCACCGGACCGTGCCCGTCGGGCTGACCGTGCCGGGCTGACTCGAGCAGGGAGCTGAACGGGGTCGTGCCCGCCGCCTCGCCAAACGCGATGACCTGCCGCACCCGGGAACGGTCCGCGCCTTCGGTGGCGAGTTCAGCTAGCGGCGCCGAGGTGATCAGCAACCGCGCGCCGCAGGCGTTGAGCCGGGCGGCGATGTCCGCGGGGCTGGCGTCGGGGCCGATCAGGCAGGCAGCGGCTCCCGCCGCGCGGATGGCGTTGACCGCGATGGCGGCGCTGGCCGCGTCCGGGACGAACACGCCGGCCGTGTCTCCCTCCGCCAGGCCGCGCCGGCCGAGGCCGTGCGCCGCCGCCCGGACCGTCCAGGCGAACCGCGGCCAAGCGGTCACCGTCGCGTCGGTGGCGTCGATGAGGGCGGCCCGGTAGCCTGCCTCGTCCGCGAGCTCCAGGATGCTCATCGTCATCGTGCGGTGCGACGTGCCCGCGCTCACGATGAGCGGGTCCGCCTCTACGCGCTCCCCGGTGCTGACGCCGCGTTCCATCAGGACCTCCCAGCCTGGTGTTGCAGCAGGCGGGTCCCGGTGTGGAACCGGGACCCGCCCGGCCGTCGGCGCAGGCTTGCTGGTCCCCGCCCCCCCTCGGGAACCAGCCGGCGGCCGGTTTAATTACCTGCCGCCGCCGTGCGCTGGCGACAGTTGAACGCTATGACGTAGCGGCCAGCGGCACATGCGCCGAAGTGTGTATTCCGGTGTGCATGTTGCCTGGCTTCCGAACCGGTCCCGCGTGCACATGTGCACGTCACCCTCACGCGGGCGGCTCGTGGCGGGTGGCCCATGAGGCAACTTGTGTACGCGAGGTGAAGCCGAGCTTGGCCAGGATGTTCGCCACGTGCCGGGCCGCGGTGGCCGGGCTGATCACCAGCTCGTCGGCGATCTCCCTGTTGGACAGCCCCTGGGCGATCAGCAGCACGATCTCGTGCTCTCGCCGGGTCAGCGGGCTGGGGGACCGGTGACCGCCGCCCGCGTCCCTGCTGGTAGGGACGGGGCGCGATCCGGCCGTGCCCAGCAGCGCCGGGTCGGTCCAGGCAGGCTGCCCGGTTCCCGGGTCCCCTGACTCAGGCGCAGAGCCGAGCGCGACGCTGACGGCGTCTTCGGCCGTCAGCTCACGTCCCTCGGCGAACAACGCCGCGGCGGCCGATGCGCCGAGCCGGCCCCGGGCGAAGTCGAGTACCTCTTCGACCCTGGGGCCGATGCCCGTGCCGTGACCGAGGGACTCACGCAGCTGGCAAGCTGCGCCGGCTAGCCGGGCGGCCGGCTCCGGCTGCTGGCGCGCCGCCGCCAGCGCCGCGAACGCCTCGAGCCCACGGGCGATGCCAAGCCGCTGCCCGCACGCCTGGTTCAGCCGCAAGCTCTCCGCCAGGCTTTCGGCGGCTAGGCCGAAGTCGCCGCCGGCCACCGCGATCCAGCCGATGCCGGCCTGGCAGCGGGCGATCTCGGGCCAGGCGTCGAGCTCACGGAAGATCTCCATGGCGTCCTGGTAGTACCGGACTGCCATCTCGGCGTCGCCCCGGGCGCGGGCGAGCGTCCCCATCCCGTACTCGACCTGCGCGACACCCCAGCGGTTGTTGTCGCTCAGCACGTCCAGCGCGGCCTCATAGGCCCGCTGGGCCGATTTCAGCTTGCCCTGGCGCACCGCGATGGCCGCCTTGGCGGCCTGCGCGAGCCCGGCCTCCCAGTCGTTGCCCGCCACCTCGGCCGCTGCGGCCGCCTCGTCGACGTACGCCACGGCCTCGCCGAACCGGCTCGCCCGCAGCGCGGCCTGGCCGATCACCCGCAGCGCGGTGGGCACCGGGAAGTCGTCGCCGCTGGCCCGGCTCAGCTCCAGGCTCTCCTGCGCGCAGCGCATCAGCGTGTCGTAGTCCTGCAGGTCGAAGGCCATCTCGGCGCGGCAGGCCAGGGCCCGGCCGCGCACCTGCGCGGGCACCTCGCCGGACGGGAGTACGAGGAACCGGTCGAGCCAGGTGGCCGCCTCGCGCGCGTCGCCGTGCGGCACCCACATGTTGCGCAGCCCGATGCACAGCCGCAGGCCCTCGCTGGCGTCATCGTGCGTCAGGTATGTGTTCAGCGCGATCCGGAAGTTGCCGTACTCGGCGATGCCGCGGCGGAACACCTCCCGGCGGACCGGCCAGGGCGGCTCGCCGCGGTTGAACATCCGGCCGGCCGTCTCTTCCACCAGCCCCAGGATGCAGTCCCGGTGCCGCAGCGACAGCACCGACTGCTCGCCGGCGGCGGCCAGCCGCTCGGCGGCATACTCCCTGATCGTGTCCAGCAGCCGGTACCTGGCGTCGCCCGCCGCCTCGCCGTCCAGGACGACCAGCGACTTGTCGATCAGCGAGATGAGCAGGCCGAGCACCGCGTCGGCCGGGATGGCCTCGTCCGAGCAGACCTGCTCGGCCATGTCCAGGTTCCAGCCGGAGAACACCGCCAGCCGGCGCAGCAGGATCTGCTCGGCCTCGTCCAGCAGCTCATAACTCCAGTCCACGGTGGCCCGCAGCGTCTGCTGCCGCAGTGGCGCGGTCCGGTCACCCGAGTTCAGCAGCTGGAACCGGTCGCGCAGCCGGGCGGCGATCTGCTCGACCGACAGGGCACGCACCCGGGCGGCGGACAACTCAATGCCGAGCGGTATGCCGTCCAGCGTGCGGCACAGCCTGGCCACCGACGCCGTGTTGTCCTTGGTTAGCGTGAAGCCGGGCCGGGCGCCCGCGGCCCGGGCGGCGAACAGGCGGACGGCCTCGTGGGCCGCGAGTTCGGCGCCGTGGGCGTCGTCAGGCGGCAGGTCCAGCGGCGGCACCCGCCAGACGGTCTCGCCCCGGACCCGCAGCGGCTCCCGGCTGGTCGCGATGATCCGCAGCCACGGGCACCGGGCCAGCAGCAGCTGCACCAGCGTCGCGCAGTCGCTCACCTGGTGCTCGCAGGTGTCCAGGATCAGCAGCATGCGTCGCGAGCGCAGCGCCTCGGCCAGCGTCTGCGCCAGCGGCACCCCCTGCTCCTCGCGGATCCCGATCGTAGTGGCGACGTGCTGAGCGGTCTGGCCGTGCCAGTCGGCCAGCTCGACCAGCCAGGCCTCGTCCAGGGCCTGTTCGCCGGTGTCGGAAGGTCCCGGCCCGGGATTCTCCGTCCCCGGGTGTTCTGTGCCGCCGATGACGTCGCGGGCCAGTCGCACCGCGAGTCGTGTCTTGCCGATACCGCCGGGGCCGCTGAGGGTCAGCGCGCGGACCTCGCTGAGGAGCTTGGCCAGCTCGGCAAGATCACGCTCACGACCGATAAAGCTGTTCGGCTCCGCTGGCAGGTTGCCGCTGAGGATCGCGGTGGCGGACTGCATTGGGCCTCTGGAGATCTCACGCTTGATAAAGGGAACAACTAGAGTCTCTCACCGTATCTGTTCGCCCGCAGCGTAGGTGGTCAGTTGACCGCCTCGATAACAACCGCAACGGCTTCGGTGTACCGGACGCGACCGTAGTACATCACCTTCACCAGCGCCCACCACTGCGCGTTACGTGCGGTAGCCGGCACGCTCGCGGCGAAGCGCAGCACCGTGCTCGTCCCCGGCGCGATGCTGAAGCCCTGCGCCAGCGGCCCGAGCATCTCCCAGGTGCCGAACGGGGAGACCAGCTGCGCCTCGCCGTGCAGCTCCGACGCCAGCCCGCTGGTCACGCGGACCAGCAGCTCGCCCTGACCGCCAGGGGCCAGGCGCAGCTCGGGGGTGAGCACGGCCAGGTCCACCTCGGCCGCGGCCGCGCTGTAGTCGGCCTGCATCAGCTCGAGCGTCTCCTCGGGCGGCAGATCCGGATCGGGCCAGCGGCGCTCGCCGACCGCCACCATGGCGGTGTCCTCGACCACGTGCCCCAGGTCGTCGCGGATCCGCGCGGCCACGAAATACCGTCCTGTCGCGGTGCCCGGCGGCACCCGCACCGCCAGGTCCCAGGCCGCGTAGCCGCCGGGGGCCAGCTGATAGCGCAGGTCCGCCGCTGGGACGACGGTCACCTCGGCCGGCGTGACCAGTTCCACGACTCCGGAGGCGGGTTCGGCCCCGCAGCCCACGGTCAGCGTCAGCGCCGTCACCTCGTCCGGTTCGGCCAGGGCAACCCTGACCGGGGAGAAGTGCACCGCCACCGGCAAGTTCCCGGCCGGAGCCGGCCCCTTCCCGTGCAGCCAGTACCGCGCATAAACAGGCTGCACCCCAAGAGGGGTCTGGGAGGCTGGGTCCCCCCCAAGGGGCGCCTGAGGGGCCAGCGGGACCTGAGGGCCAAGCGGGGTCTGGGAGGCAAGCGGGGTCTGGGAGGCAAGCGGGATCTGAGGGCCAAGCGGGGTCTGGGAGGCAAGCGGGACCTGAAGGGCCAGCGGGACCTGAGGGGAAATCGGGGTCTGGGGGGCTGGGTCCCCCCCAAGGGGGGTCTGGGGGGATGGGTCCCCCCAGGAGCGGGGGGGTCTGGGGGGGTCGTCCCCCCGGACTAGCACAGTCACTGTGCTGAAAGCCGACATATCGACAAATATGGTGCCATTCTCCACCGGGAGGGGAGCGCCGTCCGACTCCTCGAGCAGATCGGTGAGCCAGGCCGCCGAGACCTCGCCCTGGCCGAGCCGCACCCGCGCCGTGGTGGGCCGCCCGCTGGTCTCCCGCAGCCGCACGGTGATGGTGGCGTCTTCGGTCGCCGCGTCCGTCAGGGCCAGTGTCCGCCCCGCGGCGAGCGGGTTCCCGCGCGGCTTCAGCGTGCCGACCGTGACCGTGGCCGGTTCCACCGACAGCCCTGCGCCCGGCTGCTGGCCGGCTCCCGGCTGCTGGCCTGCGCCCGGCTGCTGGCCGGCTCCCGGCTGCGGCCCGGCCCCGCCTGTCACGGCGATCAGGTCGTGGTTGTAGTCCTCGGCGATGAGGTTGAAACCGGCGGTCCGCCAGTCGCCGGGGCCCGAGGCGAGCGCGTACTCGAACGTGTGGCTCCAGTGCTGCCAGGCGAAACTGCTGCCGTCCGGCGCGGTGCGGCGATCCCCGTCGATCCAGATCCCGGACGGCCACGCGCTGCACGAGCGCATCAGCGACATGTGCAGCGTCCCGTCCGGCGTGACGACGCAGCCGGGCGTGCCCCGGTTCAGCACCGCCACCGACCGGTCCGCCAGCGGCACCGGCCGGAACCCTTCGACCCCGTCCCCGGGTCCCGCGTCAGCGAGGTCGCCGGCGTCCACCACCGCGTCGGCCAGGTCCCCGGCCAGGGCGGTGACCGCCGCGGCCAGCTCGGCGGATCCGGCGCCCGCCACGATCAGCACCGGCAGGTCGCCGGCCCCGCGCACGTCGGCGTCCGGCCCGAACGCGTCCGCCCGGTCCCGCGTGGCCGGCACCCACAGCCGTGCCATCAGTGAACCCGCGTCCAGCCGGGCAGCGAGCGCCTTGGCGTACCCGGGCCCGGCGGCGGCCAGCACCTCGGCGGTGAACGGGTTCACCTCGGGGCCGCCGACCGCGATCCTGACGTCAGGCAGGTTGGAGTCCGCGTCGATCCCGCCGTACCTGGACCCGTCGGCCTGGCTGCACGTCGCGGTCACGCCCGTCGCGGCCAGCGCGACCAGCAGTTCCCTGAGCGTGTCACGCAGGTCGTTCGGCAGCAAAGGACAGACGACCTCGGCCACCCCGATCGCCTGGGTCAGCCCGCGCGGGTCCCCGGTGCGGACCCGCGCGGTGGAGCCGACCCCGAACCACTGATGAGCGGGGTTGTCCAGGGTGTACCAGTGGTCCGCCGAGTCCACGTCCACGACCCCGAAGGAGCGGCCGACCACGGCCGTCGCCGTCTGGTAGACCGGCAGCCCGCCCGGTACGTCGGCCGGGAAACGGACCCGGAGCAGCCGGTCGCGCCCGCGGTAGGAGTCCACGTGGGTGCGGAACTCGACCCGCTCCCGCTCCGCGTAGTCCCATAGCAGCGTCTCCTGGGTGACCTCCAGCCCGTCTAGGGTGAACGAGGCCAGCAGCCGGGATCCCGCCTCGCACCGTTCGGCCCGCACCCGCGCCGTCAGCGACGAAGATCCCGTCCCCGGCCCCTTGGGCGACAGGTGCCACGGACCCTCGCCGTGCCGGGGGTGCTGCGCGTACTCGTCCTGGATCACCAGTTCGTTGCCCGGCCCGGCGAGCACGTCGCTGCCGGTGCGCTTGTCGGTGATGCTGATCGTCCCGCCCCGCGCGGGATCCGCGGTGACCAGGTATATGGCGTTCTCGATCGCCGTCCCGGCCGCTTCCCGCCACTGCGAAGCCGAGGTCTGCGTCGCCCGCAGCCGGTAGGTCCGCAGCCCGAGCGCGGGCACGGCGAGGGCCGGGAACGTCACCGACACCTCGGCCAGCGACCCGTCCGGCCGCCGCCGGACCCCTTCGGCCACCGACGGCACCAGCGCTCCGGAATCGTCCCGCACCTCCAGCCAGCGGGTGCCATCCTCCGGCACTTGCGCGGTGACCCGCGCCATCCCGTCCCGCGGCCGCGCCAGGCCGTTGACGACGCTCACCGTGAGGTCCGGGCCGTCCGGGCCGGCCAGGGCGACGACGGCGTTGCGGCGGGCGGCCGCGCCGAGCTCCCAGGCCTCCCGCCAGCCGCCCAGCAGGTCCAGGTACACCTGGTCGGATTCCACGCCGGTGATGCCGTCGTGGTGCGCGCCGTAGGCCAGCAGCCGCCAGGCCTTGTCCAGTGCCGCGTGCGGGTACGTCGCACCGGCCCGCCAGGCGAGGGTGGCGAGCCGTTCGGCCTCGGTGACCGCGGTCTCGATGGCGCGCTGCGCCTGCTTGGTGTCGATGTAGGAGACGTCCTTGCCGGTGTACACCGGGTTCATGTCCCTGGTCTGCGGGGTGATCCACGCGCCCGCACGGCCGCCGGAGGAGGCCTCGGTGCGGACGGCGTCGAAGAAATCGCGGGGCACGGCGGTGGTGAACCTGGGCCACACGTACCGCCGGTTCCAGTCCCGGTGGATGTCGGTCACCCAGCGGGCCGGGATGACGTGGTCCGAGCCGACCGGCAGCAGGACGTTCCGCGTGGTCGCGACCTGCGCCAGGCCGCGGAACTGCCCGTACGCCTCGAGTTCGGCGGCGGCCAGGTCCGGCAGGGTGTGCAGCCGCCAGCCCGCGCCGTAGTGGTGTGCCATGTAGGCGGTGAGCAGCCCGTGGCCATCCGGCGAGATCCACTCGAACTCGGTGCTGAACTGCATCCGCCGGTCGCCGCCCTCGGCCCCGGACGGGCCCCACTGGTGAAACGGCCCGCGCGCCCACGCCGACGAGGTCAGGCCGGCCGCCGCCATCAGGCCCGGATACCCCGGATCGTGCCCGAACACGTCGAGCATCCACGCGCTGCGCGGGTCACCGCCGAACACGTCCCGCTGGAACCCGATGCCGTAGACGGCATTGCGGATGATGGCTTCGGCGCAGATCAGGTTGGTGCTCGGCTCGTTGTAGTTGCCGCCGACGATCTCCACCCGGCCTTCGGCCATCAGCCGCCGCAGGTCCTGGCGGTCCTGCGGGAAGGCGTCGAAGTACGGCTTGAGGTAGTCGATCTCGGCCAGCACGAACTTGTAATCGGGGTCCCTCCTGGCCTTGTCCAGGTGCGTGCCGACCAGCTCGAACGCGCTCCGGACGTCCGGCAGCCTGCCGTCCTCGTCCGGCAGGCTGAGCCGGGTCTCGGTGAACTGGCCCTGGGTGTTCCACCACACCGGGTCGTAGTGGAAGTGGCTGACCATCCACATGGTCCAGCCCGGTTCGGCCACGGTGATGTCCGCTTCGGCCTGACTGCGCCCCGCCTCGCTGTCGAGGGTGACCGTGACCCGCCGCGTGCTGCCCGGCTGGTAGGGCGCGGCGATCTCCACGGGGACCTCGAAGGCCTTCTCTTCGCCGGGATTCAGATCATTGATCCCGAACGGGCCAGGGTCCCGCACTCCCGCCCCCTGCACGCCCAGGCGGGCGGAGGCCGCCCCTGGCTCCTCGTTCACCAGCGTGACCCGGACGACCTGCAGCGGACGCTGCGCGGTTCCCACGAACAAGTCTGTTGATTCGACGCTGACGATCCGCATCCGTTCATCGTTACATGCCTCCGGCCTGGAACTCGACCGGGGGAGCCCGAATCGGGCGGCTGATACTGTCCGTTTTCATGGCCATTCAGTGGTCCGGTCTGGGGCCGGAACTGCTCCTGCAGCTCGACCGTGACAGCGATCAGCCGCTCCGGGCTCAGCTGGAGGCCGGACTCCGCGACGCGATCAGGGACGGCAGACTGCACGCGGGGGAGCGGCTGCCTTCGTCCCGGGAGCTCGCGCGCGAGCTCGGCGTTTCCCGCGGCCTGGTGCAGGAGTGCTATGGCCAGCTGCTGTCCGAGGGCTACCTGGACAGCCGGGTCGGCTCGGCCACCCGGGTCGCGCTCTGCGCATCTCCGGGCGCATCTCCGGGCGCATCTGCGGGCGCGCCTGCTAGGGCCGCCCGGCTTGCCCCGCCGCCCCGGCTGATCGCGGACTTCCGGTCCGGGGTCCCCGACCTGGCCAGCTTTCCCCGCGGCGACTGGGTGTGGGCGATGCGGGAAGCGTGCCGGGAGGTGGCCACCGCCGATCTGGACTACGGCGACCCGCGCGGCAGCGGCGCGCTGCGCGAGGTAGCCGCCGGGTACCTGCGGCGGGTGCGGGCGGCCGCCGCCGACCAGGAGAACCTCGTCGTCTGCACCGGCTTCGCGCAGGGACTCAACCTGGTCCTGCGGGTGCTGAACCAGCTCGGCGTCGGGCGGGTGGCCTTCGAGGACCCTGGCTACGGTGACGTCGAGACGAGTACCTCGGTGCGTTCGGCCGGCCTGGCGGGCGCGCAGGCGGTCCACGTGCCGGTCGACGACCTCGGAGTCGATGTGGCGGCGCTCGAGGCCAGCGGCGCCCGCGCCGTGGTGGTGACCCCGGCTCACCAGTCGCCCACCGGGGTGGTGCTGGCGGCGTCGCGGCGGCACGCGCTGGTGGAGTGGGCCGGCCGCCACGACGCGTTCATCGTCGAGGACGACTACGACTCGGAGTTCCGCTACGACCGCGAGCCGGTCGGCGTGCTGCAGGGAATCGCCCAGGACCGGGTCTTCACCCTCGGCACGGTCAGCAAGTCACTCGCGCCCGCCGTCCGGCTGGGCTGGGTCATCGCCCCGCCGGCGCTGGCCGGCGCGGTCGCCGAGGCGAAGGTCCTCGCCGACCGCGGCACCTCCGGTCTGGACCAGCTGGCGCTGGCCGCGCTGCTGCGGTCGGGACGCTACGACCGGCACCTGCGCCAGATGCGCGGCACGTACGCGCGGCGGCGCACGGCGCTCATCGAGGCGCTGAGCAGGCACGCGCCCGACGTCCGGCTCACCGGCCTGGCAGCCGGCTTCCACGCGGTCGCGCACCTGCCGGGTTCGGCCGACGAGGAGGCGGTGGTAGCCGAGGCGCGGCGCCGGTCGGTCGGGCTGTACGGGATGGCGCCCTTCCGCGCGAGCCGCGGCACGGCTCCGCCGCAGCTCGTCCTCGGCTTCGGGCTGGTCAGCGAGCGCGCCATCGAGGCGGGTATCGCCGCCGTGGCGGATCTGCTGCGGTAGGGCCTGCTGCGGTGAGGGCCTGCTGCGGTGAGGGTCAGCCTGTCGCGCCCGCCGCACCGCTCGCCGCGGCCCGGAACCGCTCCCGCGCGGTCTTGGCCTCGGCCAGCGGTATCAGCCGGCCCGCCTTGCCCAGCCCGAACGGCGGCATGTTCCCGTAGACCGCTTCGTACTCACCGGCCCGCACCAGGTACGTCTCGTGCCAGATGCCGGTCCGCCCGCTCGTCCCGACGCGTTTCCAGTAGTTGCGCCACGCGGCCGCGTGCGGGTCGCTGGTGTCGTTGGCGAACGCCTCGAGGTGGTCGAAGGACCGCCAGTACTGCACGATGGTCGGCAACCCCATCTGGTATCCGAGCAGTCCCTTCTCCGGGTGCGCGACCAGGTAGTCCAGCATGTGCTTCATGCCGCGCCGCCCGCCGAGGTCCATGATGCTCCGGACCAGGTGGAACTTGTCGGGCCGGGCCCCGATGAGGAACACCACGAAGTCGCCGTCGATTTCGGCCGTCATTCTCCGGCCCGAGATCTGTGCCATGACCCCTCCCCAGATCCCGTTCCTGTCAGGATCCCAAACTCAGGTCATACCTGGCGCAGACGCTTGGCAAACGCCCGTGCCGCGGCGGCGGGATCGTCGGCCTCGGTAATCGCGCGGACCACGACCACGCGGGTGACCCCGGCGGCGAGCACGTCGTCCAGCCGGTCCAGGCTGATGCCGCCGATCGCGAACCAGGGGCGGGCCGGCTTGGTGTGCGTGACGTGGGCCAGCAGGCCGGGGCCGGTCGCCGGGCGCCCCGGCTTGGTCGGCGTGGCCCAGACCGGCCCGGCGCAGAAGTAATCGACGCCGGGTTCGGCGGCCACCGCATCGGCCTGGGCCGGGCTGTGGCTGCTGCGGCCGATGAGCGGCCCCGGGCCGAGGATGCGCCGCGCGACCGGCACCGGCAGGTCATCTTGTCCCAGGTGCAGCACGTCCGCGCCCGAGGCAAGCGCGATGTCCGCACGGTCGTTTACCGCCAGCAAGCGGCCATGCCGCCGGCAGGCGTCCGCGAACACCTCGAGCAGCGCGAGCTCTTCGCCCGCCTCCAGGCCCTTCTCCCGCAGCTGCACGATGTCAACCCCGGCGCCGAGGACAGCGTCGAGGAACCGCGGCAGGTCGCCGTGGGTTCGCCGGGCGTCCGTGCACAGGTAGAGCCGCGCGTCCGTCAGCCGCGCCCGCAGATCATTAGTCATCCGGCCATCCAATCACTGCCTGGTCCCGCGCGCCCCAGCCTGATATAGGGTGAATATTCGGAGACAATTCCGACCACGGGAGCCCCGTTGGGGGCTGAGAGGGAGGCCTAGCGCCTCCGACCGTCGTACCTGATCCGGGTAATGCCGGCGAAGGGAGTGCTCTTGGCCGTTACCGCAGATGTCGTCGTCGCGGGGGGCGGCGTCATCGGTACCGCGATCGCCTGGCAGGCCGCCGCGGCCGGGCTCGATACCATCCTGGTCGACCCGGCCCACGGCGACGCCGCGTCGCTGGTGGCGGCCGGGATGCTCGCCCCGGCCTCGGAGGCCCTGTTCGGCGAGGGCGCGCTGCTCCGCATCAACCTGCTCGCCGTGGCCAGGTTCGGATCGTTCGCGGCCGAACTCGAGGGGGTGACCGGCCACCGGGTCGGCCTGCGCCGCGAGGGCACGCTGGCCATCGCCTATGACCCCGGCGACTACGCGGCGCTGATGCGGCTGACGGCGTTCCGCCGGTCCGCCGGTCTTGACGCGGAGGAACTAGACAGCCGGGCCTGCCGCAAGCTGGAGTCCTTCCTCACCCCGGACGTGCACGGCGGGGTGCTGTTCGCGGGCGACTGGTCGGTCGACAACCGGCGGTACGCGGCCGCGCTGCGCGAGGCGGCGGCGGCCGCCAAGGTGCGGATCGTGCGGGACCGCGTGACCGAGGTCCTGACCAGGGACGGGCAGGCCCGCGGCGTCCGGCTCGAGGACGGCGGCGAGATCAGCTCGGCTCAGGTCGTCGTGGCCGCCGGATGCTGGTCCAGTGCGGTCGCCGGGCTGCCCGAACAGGTGCGCGCCGCGGTCCGGCCGGTCAAGGGCCAGCTGCTGCGGCTGCGGCACCCGGCCGGGATGCCGCCCGTCATCAGCCACACGATCCGGGCCACGGTGCGCGGCGCGGATGTCTACCTGGTGCCGCGGGCCGACGGCGAGGTGGTCGTGGGCGCGACCCAGGAAGAACGCGGGCCGGACCGGACGGTGACCGCCGGCGCCGTGCACGACCTGCTGCGTGACGCCATGAGCGTGCTCCCAGTGACGAGCGAGCTGATCCTGGCCGAGACATGCGCCGGGCTGCGGCCCGGCACGCCGGACAACGGCCCGATCGTCGGCGGGTTCGGCGCCGGGAATGGGCAGGGCGGCCTGCTGCTGGCTACCGGCCACTACCGCAACGGCATCTTGATGTCCCCGGTGACCGCGGACGCCATCGTGGCCTGCCTCACCGCCCAGCCGCCAGCGGCGCAGTGGGAGCCGTTCACGCCCGCGCGCTTCCTGCCCAGGGAGGGAGCACGGTGAGCCTGCAGGTAAAGCTCAACGGCGAGCCGCGCGAGCTGCCGGACGGCAGCACGATCGCGCAGGCGGTCGTCGAGCTGACCGCGGCCCGGTCCGGCGTCGCCGCCGCCCTCAACGGCGACGTGATACCGCGCGGCTCCTGGGCCGCCACCACGCTTCGCGACGGCGACCAGGTGGAAGTCGTCACAGCCGTGCAGGGAGGTTGACGTGACTGATACGGATCTGCTCAACCCGCAGACGGCCGGCGCCGAGCCGTGGGTACTGGCGGGCCAGGAGCTGAGCTCGCGACTGATCCTGGGCACCGGAGGCGTGCAGAGCCTGGAGGTGCTGCGGCGGGTGGTCGACGCCTCCGCCACCTCGCTCACCACCGTGGCCATGCGGCGGGTCACCCACGGCGGGGAGGGCTCGCTGCTCGGCCTGCTGCAGGAGGCTGGCGTGCGCATCCTGCCGAACACGGCCGGCTGCCACACCGCGAGCGAGGCCAGGCTGGTGGCCAGGCTCGGCCGGGAGGCGCTCGGCACGGACTGGGTCAAGCTCGAGGTGGTGGCCGATGACCACACTCTGCTGCCAGATCCGGTCGAACTGCTCGACGCGGCCCGGATGCTGGTCGCCGACGGGTTCGTGGTGCTGCCCTACACCAACGACGACCCGGTCCTGGCCAGGCAGCTCGAGCGGGCCGGCTGCGCGGCCGTCATGCCGCTCGGCGCGCCGATCGGGTCCGGCCTGGGCGTGCGCAACCCGCACAACATCGCGATGATCGTCGACCAGGCGAGCGTCCCGGTCATCCTGGACGCCGGGATCGGGACGGCCAGCGACGCGGTCCTCGCGATGGAACTGGGCTGCGACGCGGTCCTCATCGCCTCGGCCATCACCCGCGCGGCCGAACCCGAGCGCATGGCCACCGCGATGCGGCTGGCCGTGGCGGCCGGGTACGCCGCCCGGACGGCCGGGCGCATCCCGCGCCGCTGGCACGCCCGCGCTTCCAGTCCGGTGGACGGCCGGCCGGAGCTGCCGGCGTGAGTGGTGTTAGCCCGGGCCCGCTCCCGCGGGTGCTCACCATCGCCTCGTCCGACTCGGGCGGCGGCGCCGGGATCCAGGCGGACCTGAAGGCCTTTGCCCGCTGCGGCGCGCACGGCATGTCGGCGATCGTTGCGCTCACCGCGCAGAACACGGTCGAGGTCCGCGCCATCCACGAGGTCCCGCCGCCGTTCGTCCGCGCGCAGATCGACGCGGTCCTGGACGACATCGGAGCCGACGCCGCTAAGACCGGCATGCTGTTCTCCGCGGCGCTGATCGAAGCCGTCGCCGAGGCGCTCGCGGCCCGGAACCTGCCGCTGGTGGTGGATCCGGTCATGGTAGCGAGTTCCGGCAGCAGGCTGCTCCTCCCGGACGCCATCGGGACCCTGGTGGCGCGGCTCTTCCCACTGGCCACGGTGGTGACGCCTAACCTGCCGGAAGCGCAGGCGCTCACCGCCATGATGACCGAGGACCGCGGGGTGCTGGCCGAGCGTCTGGTCGCGATGGGGGCGCGAGCGGCCCTGGTCACCGGGGGGCACGGGGCCGAGCCGGTGGACCACCTGTTCGACGGATCGCGGCACATCGCCATCCCGGTCGCCCGCCACGGCGTGGCCGCGACGCACGGGGCCGGCTGCACCCACTCGGCGGCGCTCGCGGCCGGGCTCGCGGCCGGGCTGCCGCTGGCCGACGCGGCTTGCCAGGCCGCCGCGGTGGCCGGCGAGGCGGTAGCGTATGGCCTGGCCGGGCTCGGCTCCGGCGAAGGTCCCGTCCATGTCCTGCACGAATACCGTCCCGCGACAGTACCGGCCTACGATGGAGAGACAGCGCGATGAGTGACAGCTTCAGCGGTGAGCTGTGGCAAGGTGCGGCGGGCGTCTATGACGCCATCCTGGCCCACCCGTTCCTGACCGGCCTGACCGACGGCAGCCTGCCGCATGACGCCTTCGCCTTTTACGTCGTGCAGGACGCGATCTACCTGCACGGCTACGCTCAGGCCCTAGCGGCCGTGGCCAGCCGGGCACCCACGCCCGCGCAGACCGAGATGTTCGCGCGGCACGCGGCCGACGCCATCGCGGTGGAGAAAACCCTGCACGGGTCGCTGCTCGCCGACCTGGGCATCGACCCCGCGCTGGCCGAGCAGGCCGAACCCGCCCCGACCAACCTCGCCTACACCAGTTACCTGCTCGCCACCGTCAGCACCGGGTCCTACGCGGAAGGGGTCGGCGCGGTACTGCCGTGCTACTGGATCTACGCCGAAGTCGGCAAGGAACTGCTGCGTCGCGGCTCACCGGACCCGCGCTACCAGCAGTGGATCGACATGTACGGGAGCGAGGAGTTCGGTGACGTCGTGCGGCAGGTGATCGACGTGACCGACGAGGTAGGCCCCGGCCTCGGGGCGCCCGAGCGCGACCGGGTGCACCGCCACTTCCGCACCACCAGCCGCTACGAGTGGATGTTCTGGGACATGGGCTACCGCCAGGAAGCCTGGCCCGTCTGATCCGGCCCGTGACGTGATGTCGCGGGACGCTTATTCTTCCGCGTCGGCGAAAGGCTGGCGTGCCCGCGGGCCGGGATCCGTCGGCACCTCGGCCTGGCCGGTTTCGGCACGGTTCTTGCGCTGGGACGTCCAGGAATGCCTGTGGCTGGCATGGGAATGCTTGCCGACGTGCCGGTCCTGGCCAAGGCGCTTGTGTCGAGCTGAATAAGACAAGGTCCCCTCCATGTATGAGATGCAGGGGACCTTGCCTGGCCTCGCAGCGTAGGCCAGCCAGTTGCCTGGCCTGCCCGGTGCCGCGCGCCGCCCGCCAGAGTCAGGAACCCGCGCGAGGCTCAGGTTTCCCTACTCCTCCCACGTCCCGGAGTTGCCTCCGGGCAGTGCCCGTTTCTAACGGTGAA